>CAIJIA010000170.1 GCA_903820655.1 uncultured Chloroflexota bacterium | reverse complement strand
CGCGCTCATCAGTGACGCCGGCACGCCACTGATCAGTGATCCAGGGGGAACGCTTGTCGCCGCTGCAGTCGCTGCAGGGATTCGCGTGATTCCTATCCCTGGTGCATCGGCCCTCCTTGCGGCGGTTGTCGCCGCAGGTGTAACTGGCCCACGCTGGTCGTTCGAGGGCTTCATTCCGCGGAGCGGTGCAGATCGCACGAAGGTGCTTGGCGCAATCGCCGCGGATGAGCGCGGTACCGTGATCTATGAGGCGGGCCCGCGCGTTGCCGCGACGCTCTCTGATCTTGCACGCGCATGCGGCGGCGAGCGAACCGGCGCAGTCTGTCGCGAGCTCACCAAGCTGCATGAAGAGATTCGACGTGGCACCCTCGGCGAACTCGCGGCTGCGGTGAGCGCCGGGGAGATCGACGCACGCGGCGAGTTCGTCATCGTGGTTGGCGCGCAGGAGGTAGCCAGCCTACCGAGCACCGATGACCCGGAAGGCCCATTTGCCGCAGCACTCGAACGTGTCGAGCGTGCTGTGACGGCGGGGGAGTCGCGCAGTGCGGCTATCCGTCGCATCGCAACCCTCTGGGGGCTCGAACGTCGACGCCTCTGGAACCTCGCCCATGACGACGCGGCACCAGAGGGCATCGACCCCGAGAGCTAGGCGCGAACGGGCGCGATCTCCTCGCCGTACTCGGCTTCACCAAGATCGGTTGGCTCCGACCCCTGTGCCACTGGGTCACCGGACTGCGGCTTTGGCCCGAGGAACTCCAGGCGATTCACGATCACCTCGGTCATCCAGCGACGCGACCCTTCGCTCTCCCACTCGTGGGTCTTCAGGCGTCCATCGATACTCACGAGCGAGCCGGCCTGCAGATGAGCGGCGGCAATCTCGGCGAGCTTCTCCCAGAAGACGAGACGGTGAAACTCCGTGCGCTCTTCGCCGCCGCGGAAGTCGTGGGTTGCGACACTCCCCACGGCGACCTTTGAGCCTGAGGGGAGCGATTTCAACTCGACGGGCTTGGTGATCCTGCCGGCGAGCATAACCTTGTTCATTGCGCCTCCTGATGCGGCAGCGGCCCGGGTCACGTGACCCGCAGGAGCCGAACGCCTGCCCTGGCACCCTCTCACCGTGCGGATACCGCGGGCGTATCGCGCTCGGGCCGCGCTCTTCTGCGACAATCGCCCACGATGCGGTACTACCTAACAACGGCCATCGCCTACGCCAACAACAAGCCTGGCCTGCACACGCTCTATGAGGTGATCGGCGCGGATGCCATCGCCCGTTGGCGCCGCATGCGCGGCGACGAGGTTCGCTTCTTGACGGGTACGGACGAGTACTCGGTCAACATCGCCGCCCGAGCCGCAGAGGAGGGGATGAGCCCCAAGGCATTCGTTGACGCGAAGGTTGCGCTCTTCCAGGCGAGCGAGGCGAAGCTGCTCATCAGCCCCGACCGATTCATCCGCACCACCGACGCGGACCATACGCTCGCTGCGCAGGAGATGGTTCGACGTTCGTTTGCCGCAGGCGACATCTACGTCGGCAGCTACGAAGGCTGGTACTGCCCCAATGAGGGGTTCCGCAACGCCGATGATGTGGTCAAAGAGGGTGATCAGACCGTCTGCCCGAACCATCCAGGGATCCCGTTGCAGTGGCTCACCGAGCGCAACTGGTTCTTCAAACTCAGCGCCTACCAGGAGCGCCTCGAAGCGTGGCTAACGCAGGAGCCATCGCCGGTGCAGCCCGAATACCGTCGCAACGAGATGCTCGGATTTGTTCGGCAGGGGCTGGAAGATTTCTCCATCAGCCGCGAAGGGGCAACGTGGGGGATCCCATTCCCAATCCGCGAAGATGGCAGCAGCGCACTGACCGCAACGGGTGAGGGTGATCCGAAGGCGGGGACTATCTACGTCTGGTACGACGCGCTGATCAATTACCTCACCGGTGCCGGTTTCCCAGCCGATGCTGCTGGTGCTCCGTGGTGGCCAGCCGACCTGCACATCATCGGCAAGGACATCAATCGATTCCACTCCGTCTTCTGGCCAGCAATGCTCTGGAGTGCTGGGCTCGAGGCACCGAAGAAGATCTGGGTGCACGGATGGCTCCTCTCCAGCGGTGAGCGCATGAGCAAGAGTCGCGGCAACTTCCTCGATCCAGATGATGCGGTCGCCGCACTTGGCGCCGATGGGGCACGCTTCGTTGCACTGCGCGAGGTGCCGTTTGATCGTGACGGCGATGTGAGTTGGGACTCCATCATTCGCCGCTACAACTCTGAACTTGCCAATGACTTCGGGAACCTGGTGAACCGCGCCACAACACTCGCGAGCCGCGCCTTCACCGAAGGACCACTCCCACGAGCTGCCGCTGCATCACCCCTCGGCGCCGCCTGGGAAGAGACGCGACGCGAGGCAACTGCCGCACTCGAACGTAATGCACTGCATGAGTGGCTCGGTGCGCTCTGGGGATTTGTCGGAGCGGCCAACAAGTTTGTGGATACCGAGAAGCCGTGGGAGCTCGCCAAAGCGGCGAAGCTTGGCGATGCCGCCGCAGAGGAGACGTTGCGCGGCGTGCTCGGCGACCTTCTTGAGGCGTGTCGCCTCATCTCGCTCTATGCAGGGCCGGCGATGCCATCAATCTCCGCAAAGATCTGGACGCTGCTCGGTCGCACCTGGCCATACGACGCGAACGGGCACAACGGCCCGGCGCTCGACGAGATTGGCGCATGGGGGGCAGTCGGTGCAGGTGGCCCACTCGGCGCACCAGAGCCACTCTTCCCGCGACTAGAGGCTGATGCGCTCGATGCCGCTGCTGACTGACGCACACGGGCACCTACAGGCCGATCGCTTCAACGACGACTACCAGCAGGTCGCGCAGCGCGCACGCGACGCGGGGATGGTCCGACTCCTGATTCCGTCGTACGGCATTGAAAGCTCTGACGGAGCCTTCCGCATCGCACCAGATCTACCGTGGGCCGATCTTGCAATTGGCATTCATCCATACACCGCCGTTACCGATGCACCCGGGCGAGCCGCGCTGTTGCAGCGGGCAACCGACCCTCGCGTTGTTGCGATTGGCGAGACGGGGATCGACACGAAGCGCGACTTCGCGCCGCTTGCCGCACAGATTGAAAACTTGGAGGCACACATTGAGGTTGCGGCGGCACTCGGCAAGCCGCTGATTTTGCACTGCCGCTCGCTCGACGACGGTGATGAGGCACAGCGTCAGCTGTTGGCAACGCTCAAGAGCTCGGCGATTAACGCGCCTGGCGGCGCAAAGGCGTTCGGCGGTCGAGTCCCTTTCATCTTGCACAGCGCTTCAGGGAGCGCCGCCTATGTTGAGGAGGCACTCGCACTCGGTGGAGCGGTCTCCATCTCAGGGTTGGCCTTCCGCCCCGAGGAGTCGGCAACAGGGGAGTGGGTGCGCCTCATCCCGCGCGATCGGCTGCTGACCGAGACCGACGCGCCCTGGCTCACCATGCCGGGGGCGCCTGACCCGCGTCGCAATGAGCCGGCGAATGTTGGCCTGACGTTGGCGTGGATCGCGGAGCGTCGCGGTGAGGCGGTCGAGCAGCTCGCCCAGGCGATCGCCGAGAATTACGACCGTATCTTCCCCCGCGACGCCACCCTCCCCCCACGCTTGGAGTTGGCACTCTAAGTCTTCGAGTGCTAACATCTCCCCAAGTGCCTCGTTCGCGTAGGCACAAAGGTGCAGGGGCGGCGATCCCGCCCACAAGGAGGTTCTACCAATGGCCAAGAAGGCAGCTCTTCGACCCCTCGGCGACCGCGTCGTCGTGAAGCCAGTCCCGCGCGATGAGAAGACCGCCAGCGGCATCATCCTGCCCGACACGGCGCAGGAGAAGCCACAGGAGGGCGAGGTCGTCGCTGTTGGACCAGGCCGCATCCTTGATGACGGGAAGCGCGAAGCGATTGACGTGAAGGTGGGCGATCGCGTCCTGCACGCCAAGTACGCCGGCACCGAGTTCAAGATCGATGGCGACGAGTTCCTCATCGTCGGCGCCAAGGACATCTTGGCCGTCGTCGACTGACCAACGACCTACCGAAGTAATCCAACCAAGTAGAGAAGGAGAGACCCAATGGCAAAGCAGGTGGTATTCGACGAGGCGGCACGACGAGCGCTGAAGCGCGGCATCGACAAGCTCGCCGACACGGTTAAGGTCACGATCGGTCCAAAGGGCCGCAACGTGGTGCTCGATAAGAAGTTCGGCGCCCCAACGATCACCAACGACGGTGTGACGATTGCACGCGACATTGAGCTCGAAGATCACTTTGAGAACATGGGCGCGCAGTTGCTGAAGGAAGTCGCAACGAAGACGGACGATGTGGCCGGTGACGGCACGACGACCGCCGTTGTGCTCGGCCAGGCGCTCGTGACCGAGGGTCTTCGCAACGTTGCCGCTGGTGCAAACCCAATGGTGATCAAGCGCGGACTCGACAAGGCGGTTGCCGCTGTTGTCGCCGAGATCAAGGCGCAGTCCCGCAAGGTTGAGACGCGCGAGCAGATCGCTGCCGTCGCCTCAATCTCTGCGGCAGATCCAAGCGTCGGCGAGTTGATCGCCGAAGTGATGGAGAAGGTTGGGAAGGACGGCGTCATCACCGTGGAAGAGGGGCAGTCGCTCGGACTCGACAAGGAGTACACCGAGGGGATGCAGTTCGACCGTGGCTATATCTCGGCCTACTTCGTGACGAACTCGGATCGCATGGAGGCTCAGCTGGACAACCCGGCGATCCTCATTACCGACAAGAAGATTTCGGCCGTTGCCGATGCACTCCCAGCGCTCGAGAAGGCGGTCGGCACCGGTCGACCACTCCTGATCATCGCTGAGGATGTGGACGGCGAGGCACTTGCCACGCTCGTGGTGAACAAGATCCGCGGCACCGTACAGGTGCTTGCGGTGAAGGCGCCAGGCTTCGGTGACCGACGCAAGGAGATGCTCCGCGACATCGCGGTGCTGACCGGCGGAACGGTGATCTCGGAAGAGGTCGGCCGCAAGCTCGACAGCGTCACGGCCGAGGACCTCGGTACCGCCCGACGCGTCGTCTCCACCAAGGACAACTCGACCATCGTCGATGGCGCGGGGAAGCCTGCCGAGATTAAGGCGCGCATGGCGCAGATCAAGGCGCAGGTTGAGGAGACCACGTCGGATTACGACAAGGAGAAGCTCCAGGAGCGCCTCGCCAAGCTTTCGGGCGGCGTTGCAGTGATCAAGGTTGGCGCGGCCACCGAGGTCGAACTCAAGGAGAAGAAGCACCGCATTGAGGATGCACTCTCGACGACCCGCGCGGCCGTTGAGGAGGGAATCGTCGCCGGCGGTGGCACCACGCTGCTTCAGTCGCGCGGCGCACTCGACAAGATCAAGCTTGAGGGCGACGAGCAGGTCGGGGTGGACATCGTCCGCCGCGCCCTCGAGGCTCCAGCCCGCCAGATCGCAGAGAACGCCGGCGCACGTGGCGACGTCGTGATCGAGGCAATCCTGAAGGCGAAGAAGGGAACCGGCTTCGACGCGTCGACCGACACCATGGTCGACATGTTCGAGAAGGGGATCGTCGACGCCGCAAAGGTGACGCGCTCTGCCCTGCAGAACGCCGCATCGGTTGCCGCGATGGTGCTTACGACCGAGGCGGTCGTCAGCGACATCCCAGAGAAGAAGGAAGCAGCGGCGCCTGGCGGTCACAGCCACGGCGGCGAGATGGACTTCTAGTACCTACCTCGCACCTAGTGAAGGGGACTCTCGGCGGGGCCGAGGGTCCTCTTCGTTTTTCGTGGATGGATGGTGGCGGGCGGTAGAATATAGGGGTGAACCTCCCCCTTGATCCGACCGACGATCCCTCCCCGGCGCAGCGCGCCGCGCCGACCCAGAACACCCTTGGGGAGTCCGCCCGCACCGCCGTTGAGGAGCGCATCCTCGCTCCGCTGAACGAGGCGCAGCGACGCGCGGTGACCACGACTGCCGGCCCACTGCTCGTGCTCGCGGGTGCCGGCTCGGGGAAGACGCGGGTGATCACGCACCGCATCGCCTGGCTGATCCAGCACGAGGGTGTCGCCCCGTGGAAGATCCTTGCCGTGACCTTCACCAACAAGGCCGCCGCCGAGATGCGCGATCGCCTGCACGAGATGATCGGCGAGTCCGCCCGAGATGTGGCGATGGGTACCTTCCACAGCCTCTGCGCCCGCATGTTACGCCGCGACGGTGAGGCGATCGGTCTACCGAAGGGGTTCACCATCTACGACGCCGACGATCAGGCGCGCGTCATCAAGGGGTTCCTGAAAGAGGATGACCTCCCCGCAACGGGCGAGACGAAGCCGAGCCTGATCCTCGGTGCTATCAGCCGCGCGAAGAACGATGGCCTCACCGCCGAGCAGATGGAGGATCGCGCGATCACGCATCACGAGCGCCTCGTCGCTCGCTTTGCTCGTCGCTATGCCGCCGAGCTGAAGCGCCTCGACGCACTCGACTTCGATGATCTGCTCCTCGAAGGGCTGCGCCTGCTGCAGGAGGCGCCGGCCGTTGCAGATCGCTATCGCGCCAAGTGGGAGTACCTGCACGTTGATGAGTACCAGGACACGAACCGCATCCAATACAACTGGGTGCGGGAGCTCGCTGCGAAACACGGCAATCTCTGCGTGGTAGGTGATGACGACCAGTCGATCTACAGCTGGCGTGGCGCAGATATTCGCAACATCCTGGATTTTGAGCGGGACTGGCCAACCGCCGAGGTAGTGCCGCTCGAGCAGAACTATCGCTCCACGCAAACAATTCTTGATGCGGCGCACGGAGTCGTCTCGAACAACCAGGGTCGCAAGAAGAAGAAGCTCTGGACCGAGCTAGAGGGCGGCGATCAGATCACCGTCTATGGAGCCTTTGATCCTGAAGATGAGGCGGCGTGGATTGTGCGCCGGATTGAAGAGGCTTCCGCTGCGGTGACCGGCCGTCGGGCCGATGCGCCAGAGCCGGTCAGTCTCAACGGTATCGCCATCCTCTACCGCACCAACGCGCAGTCGCGCGCGATTGAAGTGGCGCTAAAGAGCGCTGGTGTTGCGTATCAAATCATCGGCGGTATCAGATTCTATGAGCGTCGAGAGGTCAAAGACGCAGTTGCTTGGCTTCGTGCCCTGAGGAATCCAAGAGATCGCATCGCCTTTGAGCGCATCTATGATGCGCCACCTCGCGGCATTGGCGAAAAAACGATAAGAAGGCTTGCAGCTGCCGCGCAACCAGCATATGCAGCCACAGAGGCAATTACTTACGAGCAAGTGTTGTATTCCGCTGGCCGAGGCGAGGTCGCGGGAATTACCCCTCGCGCGTCCAATGCCCTTGGATCTCTTGTTGATTCAATCCAGAGACTCCGCGACCTGATGTCCTCAGTTACCCTCGGTGAGTTGCTAGATAGTGTTTTTAGGGAATCGGGGTTGCGCGCGTTTTACGCCTCCGAGGGCCCCGAAGGGGAGGAGCGTTGGGCAAACCTTCTTGAGTTGCGTGGCGATGCCGAACGTTACAAGGATCTATCAACGATAGACGCGCTCGATCAGTTTCTGGAATTCACCGCGCTTCAGTCAGATCAGGACGGATTCGATGCTGATGTGGAGCGGGTAACTTTGATCACTTTGCATGCTGCAAAAGGTTTGGAGTGGTCAATGGTGTTTATCTCGGGACTTACGGAAGGACTGTTTCCGCATAGTCGGGCACTGGACGACCAGGAGCAGATGGAGGAGGAGCGTCGCCTCTGCTACGTCGGCATCACCCGAGCAAAGCGTCGCCTGAGCCTCTCGTACGCCCTCCGCCGCGGCTGGGGTGATGGTGACGGTGCGCCGTCGCGCTTCCTCGCAGAGATTCCAGAGGAGTTGCTCGATGTTGCCAACGATGACGACCCACGTGCTGATGGCGAGACTCGATTCGGTCGCGGCTTCCGCTCTGCGCGTGCGGGATTCGCTGGCGGCGAGTCGTGGCGCGAGGGGAGCGGCACACCAGGGGCTCCGAGCGGCGCATTCCGCCCTGGGCGTGACCTAGAGGCGCGGCGTCGTGCCTACAGCGCAGGTGCACGCTCCGGCTCCCTCCGCGTGCCCGATACCGATGGGATCGACGAGGCGCCCGACGATGACGAGTTCATTGGCGAGGCGCCAGAGCTCATGCAGCCGGTCGGTCGGATTCCCCCGTGGGCGGCGACGGGGCGCGGAGCGGCTGGCGCCCCCACACAAGCGCCTGGCACGCCGATTCTTCCTCCGCTTCGCCCACGTACCGTCGCGCCCACGCGGGCACGCATTCCTGGGGAGCGCTACTTTCGCGACGGCGATCGCGTGCTGCACGCGACGTTCGGTGAGGGGATCGTTGTCACTTCGAAGCTGACTCGCCACGATGAGGAGGTCACCATCGCCTTCGCCGGTTCCGGCGTGAAGACGCTCGCGGCGAGCATCGCAAACCTGGAGGTTCAGGGATGAGCGGCAACGCTCTCGCACCAGGGGCGCGCTATCGCGAACTTGTGACGGCCATCAACGAGGCCGATCGCCGCTATTACGTTGACGATGCCCCAACGCTCACCGACGCCGAATACGATGCGCTACGCGTGGAGTTAAACGCCCTTGAGGCGGCACACCCTGAGTTAGTCAGCCCCGACTCACCATCACAGCGCGTTGGGCCTAGCGCCGATGATCGGGTGGAGCCTGCGGTCAAGCTGACCGAGGTACGTCACGAGCGCCCGATGCTGAGCCTCTCGAACGCCTTCTCCCCTGAAGAGGTTGCCGACTTTGCTGCGAGTGCAGCGAAGGGACTCGGCGGACGCGAGCCCGAACTGGTCGCTGAGCTGAAGATTGACGGCCTTGCAATCAGCTTGATGTATGAGCGTGGTGAGCTCATTCGTGCGGCAACGCGGGGAGACGGCACGACCGGCGAAGATGTCACGGCGAACGTACGAACCATTCGGGCGATTCCCGCGACGCTGAAGCAGCCAATTAGCTGCGAAGTGCGTGGCGAGATCTATATGCCAAAATCCTCCTTCGCGGCACTGAACGCGGAGCGGGCTGCCGCAGATCTCCCGCTCTACGCGAATCCCCGCAACTCCGCCGCTGGATCACTGCGGCAGAAAGACGCAGCGATCACCGCGCAGCGCAACCTCTCGTTCTTCGCGTATCAGCTCTTTGAAGAGCCAGCACCGGCCGCGCAGAGTGCGGCGCTCCGTCGTCTGCACGAGCTGGGGCTCCCTACCGAGCAGAATGCACGTGCAGGGTTGACTGGGGCGAGCGCAGCCTCGTTCCTCGCCGAGTGGGTTGAGAAGCGCCGTACCCTCGAATACGAAACCGACGGTGCGGTGCTGAAGGTTGATGCGGTGGCAGACCAGGAGCAGCTCGGTTATATCGCACGTTCCCCGAAGTGGGCGATCGCCTACAAGTTCCCACCCGAGCAGGTAACGACGAAACTTCTTGGCATCAGCGTGGAGGTGGGCCGCACCGGCTATCTGACCCCGGTGGCAGAGATGGAGCCCGTCCTGGTGGCTGGTTCAACGGTGCGACGCGCCACGCTGCATAACATCGATGAGATTCGCCGCAAGGATGTGCGCGTGGGAGACATCGTCGTACTGCAGAAGGCGGGCGATGTGATCCCTGAGGTGGTGCGTGGTCTTGCGGAGCGCCGCACCTCGCCGCTCGCCGAGTTCACCATGCCGACGAACTGTCCATCCTGTGGAACTGCGGTAGTGCGCGACGAGGTGCGACATCGCTGCCCGAACCGCTCCTGCCCGGCGCAGAACTTTGAAACGCTGCGGTATGCCGTTGGCCGTGGTGCGCTCGACCTTGAGGGCGTCGGCGAGAAGTTGCTTGCGCAGTTGGTGGAGCGTGGCGTGGTTCGGCGTCTCGGTGATCTTTATCGCCTAACCGCCGAGCAGCTTGATGGACTCGATCGCATGGGGAGCCTCAGCGACAGTTCTCGTCGCGAGGGGCCGAATCGCATTAGCAACGTGCTCGGCATGATTGAGGCGCGACGAAGCCGCGAGCTCTGGCGCGTGCTGGTTGCGCTCGGCATTCGCCATGTTGGTGAAGCGACGGCAAAAGATCTTGCAGCGGAGTTGCAGCGCCGGGTCCCGCCAACCAGTGGGCCAGCGTGGGGTCGCGCCGTACTCGCCGCACTCCGCTCAATGACCGCCGAGGAGTTCACCGCCATCGCAGGGGTTGGGGCGGTGGTCGCGGAGAGCATCGTCTCCGCGTTCGCCTCCGGTCAGGCGGGCGAATCACTTGAAGATCTGTTTGACGCTGGGCTCGTCGCCGTACCCGCTGCCGTCACGCCAAGCGTGGCGGGTGGTCCGCTCGCGGGGCAGGTGGTGGTCGTGACGGGAACCCTCGCGACAACGGGCTGGAGCCGACGCGAGGCGCAGGACCGCATTGCTGCAGCGGGGGGTACGGTCGCCGACGCTGTGACCGCAAAGACGACGCTACTCGTGGCAGGGGAGAAGTCGGGCTCCAAACGGGCGGCCGCCGAGAAGTTGGGCATTGCGATCGTTGATGAGGCGGGTTTCGTCGCACTCCTGGGGGGTTGAGGCGTCGGGCGGGTAGGATTCCCGCATGAGCGATCTAACCCGCGCCGAAGTCGAACGAGTTGCAGCACTTGCCCGCCTCGGGCTCACCAGCGACGAGCTAGGGAAGCTTCAAGGCGACCTCAACCTCATCCTTGAGCAGTGGGCTCACCTCGCCGACGTCGATACCTCAAGCGTGCCTCCGAGCGCACAGACGATCGTGCAGGCGATGCCGCTGCGTAATGACGTCGCTGAGCCATCCCTCCCCGTTGACGACGCCCTACAAAACGCACCGGCCCGAAGCGGCGACTTTGTGCGCGTGCAGGCGATCCTCTCTGAGGAGGCCGACGGATGAACGGGGAGAGCCTCCGCCGCGCAACCGCGGCAGAGCTGCGCGCCGCCTTCCAATCGGGCGCCGCAACCTCACGCGCCGTCACCGACGAACTCTTTGCCGCGATTGAACGCGAAGATGGTGTTCTTGGCGCATGGCTGCATCTGCGACAGGAGGAGGCGCGTGCTGAAGCAGATCGCGCCGATGCACGCTACGCGACCGCACGTGCCGCTGGCCCCGCAGCGCTCAACGCACTCCCGCCCCTCCTCGGCGTTCCCGTCGCGCTGAAGGATCTCGTCAACCTCACGGGAACTCCAACAACCGCTGGCTCACGCATTCTCGAGGGGTACATCAGCCCCTACGACGCAACCATTGCCACCCGCTTGAAAGAGGCGGGTGCAGTCATTCTTGGCAAGACCAACATGGACGAGTTCGCCATGGGCTCATCCACGGAGTTCTCGGCGTATAAGAAGACAGTGAATCCGTGGGGCATTGATCGAGTGCCGGGCGGATCTTCGGGCGGCTCCTCGGCAGCTGTTGCTGCGTTCCATGCTCCACTCTCCATCGGTACCGACACGGGTGGCTCCATTCGACAGCCCGCGAGCCTCACCGGCATCGTCGGCATGAAACCAACCTACGGTCGTGTCTCGCGGTACGGCATCGTTGCCTTCGCTTCGTCACTGGATCAGGTCGGGCCGTTCGCTCGCACGGCGCAAGATGCAGCGCTTCTTTTGCATGCGATTGCTGGCGCAGATGCGCACGACGCCACCAGTTCACGCAGCCCGCTGGACGCCGCCTTACTGAACCTCCCGGGTGGCGATGCTGCGGCGGCTGCTATTCGTGGCAAGCGATTCGCTCTGCCGAAGGAGTACTTCGTCGCCGGCATGGAGGCTGGCGTAGAGCGGGCTGTTCGTGATGCAGTTGCCGCGCTCGAAGGTGCGGGTGGCATCGTGGAAGAGGTGAGCCTCCCAACCACAGAGCATGCGCTCGCGACCTATTACATCGTTGCGCCTGCGGAGGCATCGGCAAACCTTGCTCGCTACGACGGCATTCGCTACGGCGCCTCGAAGCACGGTGGCGGAGATCTGCTCAACGGATACCTCGAGACACGCGGTCGTGGTTTTGGTCCAGAGGTGCGTCGCCGCATCATGCTTGGCACCTACGCGCTCTCTGCGGGCTACTACGACGCCTATTACGTGAAGGCGCAGAAGGTGCGCACCCTCATCGCGCGCGACTTCGATCGAATCTGGGCGGCCGGGTTCGACGCGATCGTGGCGCCAACCAGCCCACAGGTTGCCTGGAAGTTCGGCGCAAAGATGAGCGACCCCGTCTCCATGTATCTCGCCGATGCCTGCACCCTGCCAGCAAACATGGCGGGCCTCCCAGGGGTGAGCATTCCGTGCGGCCTCTCTGAGAACCTGCCTGTCGGACTACAGCTGATCGGCAAGCCATGGTCAGAGGCCGAACTCCTCGGCATCTCTGCGGGCTACGAGGCACTCACCGCAACGGCAGCATGGCGCGCAGTGGCGCCGCATGACTTGGCTAAACTGGGTGGAGGTGCAGCATGAGCGACTTTGCAAAGCGCGCACTTGCCGATCGTGTCCACGCGGTGCCGCCCTCTGGCATTCGACGCTTTTTCGACATCGCCGCAACGATGAGCGACGTGATCAGCCTCGGCGTGGGGGAGCCCGACTTCGACACGCCAGCACACATCGTCGAGGCGGCGGTCACGAGCCTGCGCGCCGGACGCACGCACTACACCTCGAACTACGGAACGATTGAGCTGCGCCGCGCTATTGCCGCGAAGATCCAGGAGCGCTCAGGCGTTTCCTACAATCCCGAGAGCGAGATCATCGTCACGATCGGCGCCTCTGAGGCGGTCGACCTTGCCGTTCGCGGCGTCATCGGTGCGGGCGACCGCATTGTGCTGCCAGAGCCGTCGTACGTTGCCTACCTCCCTGCGGTCGTCTTTGCCGGCGGCACCGCTGTGCCTGTGCCGACAAGCGCGAGCGACAACTGGCGCCTCCATGCTGATGCGGTTGATGCCGCAGCGGTCGGCGCGAAGGCCCTCTTCCTCGGGTATCCGGCGAACCCAACGGGGGCCACCCTCGACGAGTCGACCCGCGAGGCGCTCGCCAAGATCGCTGTGGCACGCGACCTGGTGGTGATCAGCGATGAGATCTATGACCGACTCGTCTACGAGGGTCCGGCGCACCGCGCCATGTCGGCGTATCCGGGAATGCGCGAACGAACGATCTTGATCGGGGGCTTCTCAAAGTCCTACGCCATGACGGGGTGGCGCGTCGGCTTCCTTTGCGCGCCGAAGGAGATCGTGGCGGGGCTCGTCAAGATTCACCAGTACGCGATCATGAGCGCCCCAACGATTGCGCAGGAT
>CAIJIA010000169.1 GCA_903820655.1 uncultured Chloroflexota bacterium | reverse complement strand
CGATCTGCCGAAGGTGAATCCACTGATTCGCACCGTACAGAGCCCGTTCGGTGGCGAAGAGGTCTACGCCGTTCCACCGCTCAACCCCGACGTCACGATCATCCATGCACAGCGCGCCGACGCTGAGGGGAACGTGCAGATGTGGGGTCTGCTTGGATGCCAGAAGGAGGCGGCCTTCGCTGCAAAGCGCGTGATCGCCGTTGTCGAAGAGATCGTACCGACGAGTGTGATTCGCGCCGATCCGAATCGAACGATCATCCCTGGCCTCATCGTGAACGCTGTGGTGTGCGAGCCGTTCGGTGCGCACCCGTCGTACGTGCAAGGTTCGTACGATCGCGACAACGCCTTCTACCGTGAGTGGGACACCATCAGCCGCGATGCCGCCGCCACTGAGGCGTGGCTGCAGGAGTGGGTCTACGGCGTTCCCGATCGCGCGGCGTACGTGGCGAAGTTTGGTGCCGACTACTTCAAGGGGCTCACGCCAACGAGCGCGCCATCCGGATCGGTCGACTACGGAGACTACCGATGAGCGCACAGCGTCCGGCGAGCAAGAGCGAGTTGATGGTCGTCGCCTCGGCGCACGCCCTCACCGGAAAGCGCGTCTGCTTCGTGGGGGTAGGCCTCCCGAACATCGCCGTGAATCTTGCCAAGCGCACCGTCGCGCCAGAGATGGAGCTCGTCTACGAGGCGGGCGTCTTCGGCGCAAATCCGGCACGACTCCCGCTCTCCATTGGCGACCCAACGATCGTGACCGGCTCCACCGCCACCGTCTCCATGCACGACCTCTTCGGCCTCTACCTGCAGGGGGGCCGCATCGATGTGGGCTTCCTCGGCGGCGCGCAGATCGATCGCTTCGGCAACTTGAACACGACGGTAATCGGCGACTACGCCGCACCAAAGACGCGCCTCCCAGGCTCGGGTGGAGCGTGCGAGATCGCCATCAATGCCAAAGAGATCCTGGTGATCATGCGTCAGAGCACGCGCAGCTTTGTAAAGGAACTCGACTTCCGTACCTCTCCAGGAAATCTTGGCGGCGCCGTTGCAGCGGCAAAGACGCGCGCGGCACAGGGGTGGGGCGGCAGCGGACCGTCGGGCGTGATCACCGATCTCGGTGTCTATGGATTCGATGACGATGGTGAGATGACGCTGCGTAGTCTGCACCCCGGTGCAACCCTTGATGAGGTCCGCGCATCGATTGGGTGGGAGATTCGCATCCCACAGAACGTGCCCGTCACGCCAACGCCGACGGACGAAGAGCTTCGCCTCATTCGCGAAGAGCTCGATCCCACAGGCGCGTACGTTTCGTGAGTAGCGGGAAGATCTTCAGTCGCGGTGGCGCCGCACTCCCGATCGCCGCATCTGGCGAAGGCGCCTACATCACCGATTCGAGCGGCCGCCGATATCTCGATGCTGCAGGGGGCGCCATCGTGGTGGGGATTGGACACGGGCGGCGGGCAGTGGCCGACGCCACAGCAGCGCAGATGGCAAAGATTGCCTACGCGCACGGGAGCGCCTTCACCGCAGAGCCACTCGACGCCTGGGCGAGTGAGGTCGGTCCGCTTCTACCAATGAGCAACCCGTCGCTCTACCCAGTTTCGGGTGGTTCAGAGGCGGCAGAGACGGCACTCAAGATGGTGCGCGCCTACTGGCTGGCGCAAGGCGAACCGGATCGCACCGTTGTCGTCAGTCGATGGGGGAGCTATCACGGCAACACGCTCGGCGCTCTCGACCTGTCTGGTCGCACCGGTTTGCGCCGCCCATATGAGCCGTGGCTCGGGCGATTTGAACATGTCTCAGCCGCGTACTCGTACCGCGCAGGTCTCGACGGAGCAAACGCCATTGCAAGTGGCGCCGATGCGGTTGCCGAACTTGACGCGCTGCTGAACCGCGTTGGCCCGGGGCGTATCGCCGCCTTTGTCGCCGAACCGATCGTCGGCGCAACGCTCGCCGCCGCCGTTCCATCCGACGACTATTGGCCAGCGGTCAGCGCCTGGTGCGCGCGCAACAAGGTGCTCCTCGTTGCCGACGAGGTGATGACTGGCTTCGGGCGAACGGGAACCTGGTTCGGTGCGAACCATTGGAAACTGCAACCAGACCTGCTGCTCGCCGCAAAGGGCGTCACGAGCGGCTACTGGCCGTTCGGCTTCGTTGCCGCAGCCGGCCACGTCGCTGAGCCGATCTTGGCGAGCGGGTTCGTGCATGGCTTCACCTACAGCCACTCAATCCCTGGCGCGGCCGTTGCGCGCTCTGTGCTCAAGATTCTGCGCGACGAGAACCTGATTGAAGCCTCTGTAACCCGAGGCGCCCAACTGCGTGCGGCACTCAACGCAGAGCTCGCCAACGATCCGTGGGTCGGCGAGATTCGCGGGCGCGGCCTGCTGCTCGGAATCGAACTTGTTGCCGACCGCGCCAGCAAAGCACCGCATGCACGTGCCAAGCGCGTCACCGAGCGCGTGCTGGCACACGCCAAGAACGCGGCCGATGTCGGCCTGCTGCTCTATAGCGCGACCGGCCAAGCCAACGGGGTAGATGGCGACCAGCTCGTGATCGGCCCACCGTTCGTGATTGGCGACGAGGAGATTGCGCGCATTGCCCGCGGGACCGCCGCAGCGATCCGCGCGGTGCGCGATGAGGCCTAGGCGTTAATCGAGAGAGTGATCTCGACGTTCCCTGCCAGCGCTGCTGAAATTGGGCAGCCGCCCTTCGCCCCTTCGGCAAGCTCCGCAAACTTCGCAGCATCAAGCCCAGGAACATCACCCTTCAACGTGAGCGCTGACTTCGTGACGCGCCAACCCGCCTCGACCTTCTCAAAGGTCACGGTCGCTGAAACGTCGAGCTGCTTGGCAGGAGTGTTATTGCGCGCCAGGCCGCCGGAGAGCGCCATCGCAAAACAGGATGCGTGCGCAGCAGCGAGCAACTCTTCGGGAGAGGTTGAACCGTCATGCGCCTCTGAGCGTCGCGGCCAACTGACGGGCAGCGTGCCGATTGCACCGCTCTCAAACGAGGTGATGGCTCCAGAGCCCTCAAGGAGTGAGCCGTTCCAGGTCGCGGTCGCCGTTCGCGTGGTCATCATTAACCCCCCTTAACGCTAGTTTGGCCCCGCAGCATCCTCGGCGGGATTCCGCGATACTACGCCTGTTGGGCGATGCCGCCCACTCCAACCGGCGAATAGAGGGGGTTCCATGTTTTTCCTGACCAAGCTCGCGGTCGCTCGACGCAGCGTGACCATTCTCATCGCACTCGCAATCTTCGGCGGGGGCGTGGCGAGCTGGGGGAGCCTGAAGCAGGAGCTGCTTCCAAACATTGACTTCCCAATCATTACCGTGATCGCTCCGTACCCAGGTGCGGGCACCGCCGACGTCGCCGAGCAGGTGGCCGCGCCGATTGAGGCCGCAGTCGCTTCAGTCGCTGGTGTGGAGTCACTCCGCTCCGTCTCAACGACCGGGCTCGGCTTCGTTTCTGCCCAGTTCGCCTATGGGAGCGACGTGAAGGAGATCGTGCGCCAGATCCAGGCGGCGATCGATAGTTCGCGCCTTCCCTCGGGCGTTACCCCAGTCGTTCGCAACTTCAACATCAACTCGTCTGCCGTTGTGATCGCCACTCTCACCCCAAAGGGCGATACGACGTTGACGGAGCTCGCAGGGCTTGCGCAGAGCGAGCTGATGCCGAGCCTCCGTGGCATTAGTGGCATCTCCGCCGCCGACCTTTCGGGCGGTAGCGAGACCCAGGCCTACATCCAGCTCGACGCAGCGAAGCTTGCCGCTTCAGGCGTCAGCATGTCGCAGGTCCAAGGTCTGATTCAGGCAAACAACCTGACCTATCCCGGTGGCCAGCTTCCAGTCGGCAGCACCCTCGTGCCCGTGTCGGCTACTGGCCGCTTCACCTCACTTGCCGATCTTGAGAACCTCATCGTTGGCGGCGGGGTGTCACCAACAGGTCAGCCGTACGCAGTCTTCCTGAAGGATGTTGCGGCCGTCTCGCTCGCCGAGGTGCATACCACCGGCTGGTCTGAGACCAACGGTCTCCCGGGCCTGACCATCAGCGTGAGCAAGTCGGCCGATGCCAACACGGTCACCACCGCCCAGGATTCAATCGCCGCCATTGAGAAGTTTGCCGAGGCGCACTCGGCCCAGGTGAAGCACTCGGTCGTTACTGACGCTTCGATCTTCATCCTAGATTCCATTGACTCGCTCTTGCAGGAGGGTGGTCTTGGTGCCGCCTTTGCCGTCATCGTCATCTTTGTCTTCTTACTGAACCTGCGCTCAACCATCGTTGCTGCGGTAAGTATTCCGCTCAGCGTCTTGGCGGCGATCATCCTCATGTCAACGACCGGAATCACGATCAACATCATGACCTTGGGTGGCCTCGCGGTTGCGGTCGGCCGCGTCGTCGACGACTCCATTGTGGTCCTTGAGAACATCTACCGACATCGCAGCCAAGGGGAGCCCATCGGCGAAGCGGTGCTCAACGGCACCCGCGAAGTTGCCTCGGCGATCACCAGCTCGACCATCACAACGATTGCAGTCTTCTTGCCGCTCGGTGTCGTGGGTGGGCTAATTAGCCAGTTCTTCCTGCCATTCGCGCTCACCGTCACCTACGCGCTCTTGGCCTCGCTGGTCGTTGCGCTCACGGTGATTCCAGTGCTCGCCTACTTCTTGGTGAAGGTCAAGGGCGCGAAGGCAACGATTCCGTACGCCGTCGACACCGACCGCGAAGAGGTCTCCATTTGGGGCCGCATCTATCTGCCAATCCTTGGCCTTGCCCTGCGACGCCGCGCCACGAAGCTCTTGACCCTGCTGATCGCATTCAGCCTCTTCCTTGGCGCCACCTCGCTGGTAAGTGCAATTCCAACGCAGTTCTTGAACAGTGGTAGCGACAAGGTCTTGACCATTACGGTGAATCCTCCGCTCGGTACCTCTACCGATCGCGTGCTCACACGCAGCCGTGTTGCGTACGAGATTCTTGCCAAGGATGCATCGGTTGAGTTGGTGACGACCTCAATCCCAAGCGCAGACGCAACCGGCACACAGACACTCGTTGCCGCTACGACAGGGCGGGCACCAAACGCGGCGCGAATGACAGTGCGCCTCACCGCCGATTCAAGCCTTGCAGAGGCGAAGACTCGTTTTGCAGATGCGCTCGCCGAGGTTGGCACCCAGGGATGGACCGTGACGGTGGAGGAGGTCGGCTTCGCCGCCGGCTCTAACGCCATCTCAGTGATCGTCACCGGTGATCGTGCCGCTGACGTTGAGGCCGCATCAGACCTTCTTGTTGCAACGCTCTCTAAGAACGGCGACCTCGCAAACGTCAAGAGTGATCTCGTAAAGGCTGGCCGCCAGATTGAGATCACCGTCAACCCATCCGCCGCCGCGATGGCTGGCCTCTCAGCGGCGCAGGTTGCCGGTGAGGTGCGCAACCTTCTGGTCGGCTCGCAGCTTGGGCAGATCACGATTGATGGCGCAAAGGTGAACCTCTCGATCAAGATTGATAGCACCTCCGTCAGTGACATCACCCAGCTCGGTGCCTACCTGGTTGGCGGCGCGAAGAAGGTGCCGCTCAGCAGCATTGCAACAATCGAAGAGCTCTCCGTTCCATCGAGCATTACGCGCATCGACCAGTCGCTCGCCGCCAACGTGACTGGCGAGATCGCTGTTGCCGACACCGGCGCGGTGAACACCGCCGTGAAGACAGCGGTTACCGAACTGCAGGATGCAGGGAAGCTGAGCAAGGTCAACGTACGCCTCGCCGGTGTGACAGAGCAGCAGAACGAGTCGTTCAGCGGCCTCTTCACCGCGATGGCCGTCGCAATCCTGCTCGTCTACCTCACGATGGTGTTGGTCTTCAACTCGCTGGTTGATCCACTTGTGATCATGTTCAGCCTGCCGCTCGCCGTGATCGGTGCCTTCCCAGCACTCCTGATCACGAATCGTCCGATCGGCATCTCGGCGCTCATCGGGTTCCTGATGTTGATTGGCATTGTGGTGACGAATGCCATCGTGCTGCTCGACCGCGTTGAGCAGCTCCGCCATGAGGGTGTCCCAACAAAGGATGCGCTCTTGCGCGCTGGCGCAACGCGCGTGCGCCCGATCCTGATGACCGCGGTCGCAACGATCTTGGCCCTCCTGCCGCTCGCGGCGGGGCCAAGCGAAGGGTCGATCATCGCTGCCGAGCTCGGCACGGTGGTAATTGGTGGACTCCTCTCATCGACGCTCCTCACCCTCCTTGTGGTGCCGGTGGTGTACAGCCTCATCGACGGGCTCAAGGTGAGCCTCTCTCGCGGTGAGCGCGCCAAGGCCGCTTGATCGGGGCGCCAAGCCAATCCTGATAGGATCAGTCGGGATTACCCCGCACGGTCCAGCAGGGAAGAGGAGGCTCCATGACGGTCGCTAAGGAGACAGTTCGCGACGAACGGGAGCAGTACGCCTTTCACGACGACATCACCTACCTGCGCGAGACGAAGGCCGGCCTGACCGAGGCCACGGTTCGGGAGATCTCCGAGACGAAGGACGAGCCAGCCTGGATGCTGGAGTACCGCCTGCGCGCCTACAAGCACTTTGAGTCCCGTGCGATGCCGATGTGGGGTGGCGATCTCACGAAGCTCGACTTCTCGAAGATCGTCTACTACCGCAAGCCATCCGAGCGCGAAGAGAAGTCATGGGACGACGTCCCCGACCAGATCAAGAAGACGTTCGAGCGACTCGGCATTCCAGAGGCGGAGCGCAAGTTCCTCTCCGGCGTCGGCGCTCAGTACGACTCTGAAGTTGTCTACCACTCCGTCCGCGAAGATCTGCAGAAGCTTGGCGTCGTCTTCATGGGTACCGACCAGGGGATGAAAGAGTACCCAGAGATCTTCAAGAAGTACTTCGGCACCGTGGTGCCAGCAGAGGACAACAAGTTCGCAGCGCTGAACTCGGCCGTCTGGTCGGGGGGCTCATTCGTGTACGTGCCGAAGGGTGTCGATGTGCCCCTTCCACTGCAGGCCTACTTCCGCATTAACGGCCAGAACACCGGACAGTTTGAGCGCACCCTGATCGTTGTCGATGAGGGTGCGAGCCTGCACTACATCGAGGGCTGCACGGCACCAAACTGGGCGACCGACTCACTGCACGTTGCCGTCGTGGAGGTGATCGCACTTCCGGGCGCCAAGGTCCGCTACACCACGATTCAGAACTGGTCGAATGATGTCTACAACCTGGTGACGAAGCGAGCGCACGCACACGCGGGCGCCACCGTTGAGTGGATTGACGCCAACACGGGCGCGCAGCTCACCATGAAGTACCCAGGCATCTACCTGCTCGGAGAGAAGGCGCACGCCGAAATCGTCTCCGTCGCGGTCGCCTCAAAGGGGCAGCATCAGGACACCGGTGCAAAGGCGGTGCACCTTGCGCCGAACACCACCAGCCGCATCGTGGGCAAGTCGGTCTGCAAGGATGGCGGCGTGGCGACGTACCGCGGCACCGTTCGCGTAGCCCCTGGCGCAACGGGTGTGACCACCAGCGTGCGCTGCGATGCGCTGATCCTCGACGAAGGGAGCCGCTCCGAGACGTATCCATACATCGACATCCAGGAGGACGACACCTCAATGAGCCACGAGGCCACCGTGGGTCGCGTCTCTGATGATCAGATCTTCTATCTGATGAGCCGCGGAATGACGGAGAACGAGGCAACGAATCTGATCGTGCAGGGCTTCCTTGAAGTCTTCACCAAGGAGTTGCCGATGGAGTACGCCCTTGAGTTCAATCGCCTGATCCGACTCGAGATGGAGGGGGCCCTCGGGTGACCCGCCGCGCTCTCGCTGATCTCCCACTCGAATGGGCAACCGCCGACATGATCACCAAGCTCAGCCCAGGGGGCGCTGGCCTGTCTGAGCGCACGGTGGCACTCGCCGCGTTTCACGCCCTGCCAACAGAGTCGAACCTGCTCTTCACCGGATACGTCGACCTGCGAGCGGCAGAGGTAGAGCGCGCCGCGCCCGCCGTACTGCCGCAGGAGATCCGAGCACTTTCTGCCGCCGCACTCCCAGACGGCGCCGCGGCAGTCATTGAAATTTCAAGTGCCGGTGTTGGTGCCTACCTTGGTGCAGAGGCAACCACCGCCGGTCTGAGCGTTACGCCACTCAACCTATCCGCACCGATGGGTGGCGCAAGCGAAGACCGCACCGCTGCACTCGTCGCCGCACTCTGGAACACTGGCGTCTCGATCACCCTCAACGCCGGTCGACTGACTGCACCGATCGTCATTCGCGTCGTCGCCCCAGAGT
>CAIJIA010000168.1 GCA_903820655.1 uncultured Chloroflexota bacterium | reverse complement strand
TCAGATGTGACCAAAGCGCTCGCCATGTTCCGCCGCATGAACGTGCCAATCCTTGGCATCGTCGAAAACATGTCAGCGTTTGCCTGCCCACACTGCGGCGAACTGACCGAGATCTTCGGACGCGGTGGCGCAGAGCGCCTCGCAAAAGAGGAGGGGCTTGATCACCTGGGCCGCATTCCGCTGGAGATGGCGGTGCGACAGGGCGGCGATGCAGGGATCCCCGCCGTTGCACAACGCGAAGAGGGTCCAGCCGCCGCAGCACTGAAGGAGTTGGCCGGCCAGGTTGCCGCGCGACTCGCTGTGCGCGCCGCCAACGAAACGGCGCCAACGTTGACGGTGGCCTAACCAGATGACGGAAACCCCCGGCGGTTCGTCAGAGCGCGAGGGATTCAGCGACGACGTTGCGCAACTGATCGTTGCGGTGCGCGCACTCATCGGCGGTCATTGGGATCTCTTCCGCGCCGAACTCGGTGCGATCTCTCGTGATGCCGTTGGTGTGCTGCTCGGCGCAATTGCGGTAATCACACTCGTCACTGCGGCGCTGCTTGCGCTCCTCATCTCCCTCTTCATGTTGCTCGGCGCCGCGTTCTTCGGCTCCATGATCTGGGGCGCGGCACATGTGACGCTGCTCTTGCTCGTTGTCGCTGCGGCGATCACCTCGGCAGTCCTGCAGATCACCGCGCCACGGCGCGCGCGTTCATTCGCCCTCGCCGTTCTCGGCGGTGCGATTGGTGCGCTTCTGGTGCTCTTCGTCTTCAACGGATCAGCCGGCCCCGCAACTGCGGCGTCGCTCCTCTTCGCATTGAGCTTCTTGCTGGTGGATCTGCTGGTTGGGCTGGCGACCTTCGACATGCAGCGCTTTACCGATCGGTTCCGCCCACTCGCGACGGAGCATGAGCTCCGCGCCACCTTCGATGCCGTTGATGATCTGCGCGACGAGGCGGCCTCCGCCTTTGCCGAAGAGGTTGGCGGCGCAGTCGGCGCCGCCGATGCCGCCATTGCGCCCGCCCGCAAGGTCGTTCGAGCCGCCGCCGATGTGCTGCGCGGCATTGCCGATCGACTGCGCGAGCGACGTGAAGCCGGCGACGAGGGCGACAATGCCTGACGAGACGAACGAACGTGACCTGCGCGCCAAGCGGGTGGAGGTTCTCGCCGCGAGCCGCCCTGCGGTAGCCGAGCGACTCTCAGCCGTGCGCCAATCTCGAGAGGCGTCACTCGTGCGCGTTCGGGCCATTGGCGGCCGACTGCGACCCAGCGGCGGGCTGGGGCAAGAACTACGTGATCGCCCCCTGCGCGCCCTCGGCCTCCTTGGGATCCTGGCCCTCCTTCTCGTGCGCTGGTTCGGCTCGCGTTCAGGTGGATCCAAGCGCCCTGGCGGTGGAGCGGGGAGCGCCTTTGTGAGTGGGGTAGTGGCGGCCGCAGCCCAGCGCGGCGGGCGCGCGGTGATTGATGCGTTGATCGATGGCCGACCTGCGGTGGACGGAACCCCCGTGGGCGACGATGATGCTCGGGGGCGAGTGGCGAAACGGTAGACGCGCCGGCCTTAGGAGCCGGTGTCGGCAACGACGTGTGAGTTCGAGTCTCACCTCGCCCACCAGATCAGGGGTCGTCGGGTACCCTGTGCGCTCATGGAATTCACGACCACTCCTGCAGAGAAGAGCACCGTCCGACTCGAGGTCACCCTCGCGGTCGCAGACGTGGCCGCGGCAATTGCCCAAGCGGTCCGCCACGTAGCGGGCCACAGCCGTATCCCAGGCTTCCGTCCAGGGAAGGCGCCGCGCTCCATTGTTGAGCGCTTTGCCGGCATCAATCGCATCCTCGACGAGGCGACCGAGATCCTCATCGAGCGCGGCTACCGCGACGCGATCATGAAGTCCGACATCGTTCCGCTCACCAGCCCGAAGATCGATGCGAAGCCGATCGTGGAAGGGGAGCCGTATACCTTCACCGCACTGATTCCCGTTCCGCCAGAGGTGAAGCTCGGCGACTATCGCGGCTACACGTTTGAACCAACCTTTGAGGAGCCTGATGAGGCGAAGGTCGAAGCGGTCGTCAGCGACCTGCGCGACAGTTACGCAACGCTCACCGCCGTCACCGATCGCGGGGCCGAGCTGGGC
>CAIJIA010000167.1 GCA_903820655.1 uncultured Chloroflexota bacterium | reverse complement strand
TCCGCGCAACTCGTTGGCGCGCTCCTCCACGTCGTCCATGGCGTGTTCGGTGGCGCGTCCGGTCTGCAGCTCTTGGTCGTGCACGGCGCGCATCGCCGCGTCAACTTCAGCCGGCACTGGTCCGTTGCTCCCCGCGTTGAGATAGATGCTCGCCTCTGTTGAGGGCATCATCGTGCGAAGTTCGGTAACCTTCTCGTGATCGCTCATTCCGTCTCTCCTGCTGATCCGTTTGATGCGCGACAGCGCGCCTCGATCGCTGAGAGTGACGCTACCTGATCGGGGCCGAGGTCGGTGCGGAAGCGTACGATGCGTGCGCCGCGAAGGCTATAACCCGAACCACTTCGGTGGCTGCGACGCAGTTCGTCGAACGACACCTCAACCACAATGCGCGGCTGAACACTGCGATAGTTGCCCAGCTGCGCAACGGTGTGCTCTTCAAACCAGCGGCCCATCTCGCTCATCTCATGCTCACCAAGCTGTGCCGAGGCGCGACCGAGCGTTGTGAGCCTGCCAGAGAGATCGTCGCGCACGGCAAAGGTCAGCTCCGACAAGAGCGTTCGACGACGCCCAACACCGTACTCCACGCCAACCACTACACAGTCAACGCTATCAATTGGATGCTTCAACTTGAGCCACGCCGATCCGCGGCGACCGGGGGCGTAGGCGGCGGTGGTCGACTTCAGCACGATCCCCTCAGAGCCGCGCATGCGCGCAGCGATGAACTCCGCCTCAATCTCCTCGATGCCGCTCACGACTCGCTGCGGCGCAAGTCGGATCACTCCGTCACATCGCTCCGTAATGCCGATAGCAGAGAGTGCAACGTGTCGCTCCTGCAGTGGTACGCCGATCAGGAGTTGATCGCCATGGGCAATAAGGTCGAATGCGATGAACTGTACGGCGGTTCGCTCGCGCTCATGCAGCGTAGTCTCTGCACCGCTCAGTCGCGATTGCACCGCGCTGACTGGAAGCGGGTGCCCCTCTTCAAAGGCGATGATCTCGCCATCAAGCACGAGTGACTCGGGGAGTTGTGCTGCGGCGGCGGCAATCTCTGGGAAGGCCACGGTGATCTCATTTGCGTCGCGCCCATAGAGTGCGACCTGGCCGTCTGCAACGTGGAGCTGCACGCGAATGCCGTCGTACTTGTCTTCGACGGCAATGGCGCCGGCGGCGATCTCGCTTAGCCGCTCCATCGCGTCGGCGGCACTGGCGGCTGGTGCGGCGAGCATGGCTGGGATCGGATGGAAGTAGTGGAGCTTCGCCTCAGCGAGTGCGCCACGCTTGGCGAGCAGCGCCACCCGGCCGGCATCCCCCTCAAGGGTCATTGCCCAACGAACAGCGTTCACGTCGGCGTCGAACGCTGTGGCAATTGCACTCTCGAGTAGACCGTCGCGCAGGCCGATCTGCACGTCGCCCGAAAGCATGCGCACGATGTACTTCGCCGCGATCGGTGAGTTGCCGTAGAAGAGCTGCATCAGCAGGTCGTGACGGCGCTGCCCACTGGCGCCACGGATGGCGGCGAAGGCTTCAGGGAGTGAACGGAGGGTCGGCGCTGAGCCCGCCCCAGCAACGGGTAAGACCCCTGTCTCGCTGGCGATGGCGCTACTGCGCATCTGCGCGTGGCGCTCCTCGCTGGCGGCAGCCTCACCGGCAATGGGGCGCTCGCTCTCGAGGAGCTCCTCAACGGCGAGGCCGATGTCGCCCGTCTCATCGAGGATCTTGGCGAGCGAGCCAGCGGGTGCGCCCGCGACCTCTTCGACCGCCTTGGCCAGTGCCGGCCATGAGACGGCGCCCGCCTGGGCGGTGCCGCGGCTCCCAAGGAGTCGGCAGATCACCTCAAGGTCAATATCGTCGGCGGAGCGAAGCGCATCGGCGAAGAGGCGTGCCTTCTCCGAGGTGCGCGAGGCGCCCTCAATCTTGCGCGCGAGTTGCATCCAGCTAAGCATCGGGGCGATCGTATACCGTGGCCGCGTGGTCGGATCGCAGCCCCAAGGGTCAATCGGCGGACATGAGGCAATCCTCGTGGGCGAGCACGTTGCGCTGCGCCCACACACCGCCGATACCCTCCCAGCACTCAAGCGCTGGTATGCCGACCCAGAGCTCGTACGCCTCGCCCGTCATCGCAACGAGCCGCTTACCGGCGACGAGGTAGAGCGCCTCGTTCGCGACCGATTCACCACCGCCCAGATGCTCGCCTTCGCCCTCTATGAACGTGTCGGCACCACCGAGCAGTTGATTGGCAGCTGCACGTTGGCGAATCTCGATATTGAGAATGGCGCAGCCACGTTTCACCTGATGATCGGCGAGCCTGCCGCCCGTGGGCGCGGCCTCGGCAGCGAGGCGACACGACTCGTCACGCGATTCGCCTTTGAAGCACTCGGCCTCCATCGCATCAGCCTCACCCTCTTCGCCTTCAACGAGGCGGCGCTGCGCTGCTACACCAAGGCGGGCTTCACCGAAGAGGG
>CAIJIA010000166.1 GCA_903820655.1 uncultured Chloroflexota bacterium | reverse complement strand
GGTTGCGTCAGCGACGATCCCTTGCGCTGCGGTGGGGAAGTCTCCCGATTCGACGCTCGTCCGCCAGGTGGTGAGCGCAGTGATCGCCTCATCGCGAAGGTTGGCGATGCGCCCAGCGTGTCGTGGGGCGGCGGCGCCGAGGAGGCCGAGCAGGTCTGGGAGTACTTGAATTTGTCCAGTGCACCCGCCACCGGCACCGATGCCGATCGTTGGAATCGTCAGCCGGCTGGTGATCGCGGCAGCGAGTTCCTGTGGCACGAGTTCGATCACGATTGCGGACGCGCCGGCCTCCTGTAGGGCGATCGCATCTTCCAGAAGGGCTGCCGCCGCCTCAGGGAGACGCCCCTTCGCGCGCGGTTTGCTCTCATTCAGCGAGGACTGTGGCGTGAATCCGATGTGGCCAATCACGGGAACGCCACTGCGCACGAGCGCAGCGACGATGGGGGCAACGGCAACGCCACCCTCGAGCTTCACGGCACCAGCGCCAGCATCGCGAATGAATCGCGCAGCGTTTTCGGCTGCGGTTGGCACATCCACATAGGAGAGGAAGGGCATGTCGCCGATCACTAGTGCGGTGCTGGTTGAGCGCACAACGGCGGCGGTGTGATGCAGCATCTCGCTCATGCCAACGCGAACGGTCGACTCGTGGCCGAGCGCGACCTGTGCGAGTGAGTCGCCCACGAGCATGAAGTGAATGCCAGCCGCCTCGGCAAATTCTGCAGTCGGGCGATCCCACGCGGTGACGGCGGCGAAGTGGCCGCCCGCAACGCGCACAGCGCGCATGTCGGCAACGGTGTGTCGCCCCATCAGCCTGCTCGAGTTGCGAGGAGCGCTGCCACTCGATCCAGGACGGCGTCAGCCACAACACGTTTCGGCGCAGGGCCAACACGGGTAACGAGGTCGTCGGCTCCGATGATCTCTGCAGCATTCTCGGCGCTCTCAAATCCGATGCCAGGCGCAGTGACGTCGTTGGCGACGATGAGGTCGAGGTCCTTGTGCTGCAGCTTCTCGCGTGCCCGTGGCGTTGCGCTCGCCTCTGCCGAGAAGCCCACGAGTAGCGTCTGGCGCGTGGCACGTGCTCCGAGTGCCTGCGCTACGCCTGCGAGAAGGTCGGGGGTAGGCGTGAGGCGCAGTGTGATCTCGCCATCGCGTCGCAACTTCTCGGTCAGCGGTCCACCTGCGACACGGAAATCAGAAACGGCGGCAGTGGCAATGAGCGCATCGGCGGGGGTTGCTGCACTACCGTTCGGTGCGGCGAGGAGTGCGTTGCGCAGCGCAGCATCGAGCGCGTCAACGCTCATGGCACGCACGACGGTGACCCCTTCAGGGAGTGGCACGCTGACACGTGCGGCGATGAGGGTGACGTCGGCGCCGCGATCGCGGGCCGCCTCAGCCAGCGCAATCCCCTGACGACCCGACGAGCGGTTCGCCAAGATGCGTACCGCGTCGATCGGCTCTTCGGTGCCACCAGCTGTTACGACGATCCGACGTCCAGAAAGATCACCAGCCGGTACCGCTGGCGGACGGCGACTCTCGTTCGGTTCACGAATGGGTGCGGCGCCAATGGCGGCCACCACGGCATCAATGATCGCAGCCGTTTCAGCGAGGCGGCCGACGCCTGTCGCGCCACTCGCGAGCGGGCCACTCTCGGGCGCCACAAGGGTGTAGCCAAAGTCGTTACGCAGCCGCGTCGCGTTTGTTTGCGTGGCGGCATGCGCCCACATTTCGCCATCCATTGCCGGTGCAACGATCACGGGTGCGGTGGTGGCGAGGCAGGCGGCGGTGACCACATCTCCGGCGAGACCGCTCGCCATGGCGCCGATCCACTGTGCGGTTGCCGGCGCGATCAGGATCGCATCGGCGGAATCGGCAGAAACGATGTGGCCGATACGGCCGTCGGGGAGCAGGTCAAGCAGGTCAGCATCAACGGCGTGCCCCGTGAGTGTGCGCAGGGTGAGCGGTGAGACGAACCGTGTGGCGGCGGGGGTGAGGAGCGCCTGCACATCGGCACCCTCGGCGCGGAGTGCACGCACGATCTCTGGCGACTTATAGGCGGCGATAGAGCCGGTGATGCCAAGGACGACGAGTCGTCCAGCCAGGCGCTTGCTCATGCGCGCACCGCTGCGGGGAGTGCGTGGATTGCGCGCAGTACAAATTCGGCATCGCGATGATCGGCGGCAACCGTGGCGCACCAACCGGCGAGTGCTGCGCCGCCACTCAGCACCACAGCGGGAGTCGGCGCACCCGGATCTCTACGCGACATCTCTTCGATTGACTCCGCAATGAGCGCGGTGAGGGCACCGCGTGCGCCACGGAGGATTCCGGCGCTGAGCGCTTCGGCGGTGTTGGCGCCAATCGGCCCAGCGAGATCGGGACTCTCGTCGTAGATGGCAACAAGTGGGAGTGCGGCGGCGCCGCTCGCCAGGGCGCGGGAGGCGAGCACGGGAGAAGGGGTGATCGCACCACCAATGAGGTGACCGCTTCGATCAACGCAGGTGAGGGTCAGTGCTGTGCCGAGGGTCACGGCGATCGCCCCACGACCGCGTGGCGCTCCGAATTCGGTATAGGCAAGCCACGCGGCAAGGAGACGGTCGATGCCGATCTGGGCCGGTGGGGTGAGTGCCAGCTCGAGCGGAACATCGGCCACGCTCACGAACTCGATGGAGAGATCCGCGCTCTTCGCCGCGTCGCGGAGCGCCTCGGCACCAGCTGGCACCACGCTCGCAACACGGAGGGTTGCCGCTCCACCCGCGCGCTGCGCATCGGCACGGATCGCTGCGATCAGCTCGGCGGCAACGCCACCCCAGGCGACGGCGTCGCGGGGATCGGTAGGGGCGGGGAGGCGCACCACGGCACCGTCAAGCAGGGCGGCCTTCGCCGCACTATTCCCGAGATCAACGGCGTAGCGCACCGCTCAATGATAGGGCGGGCGGCGCGGGTGCGGCGAGGAGCCGCTCTGCGGTAGGCTCTCTCCCTCATGGATCACGAACAGCACGACCGCGCCCCCGGCCTCTTCGTTAATCGAGGCCTCGTCGTGCAGCGCGCCGATAAGGCGAATATCCTCCGCCCCCTCCTGCACCAGACTGTCTCCTACCGCCACCTCCGCGATGGCGAGCAGATCGTTCGCGGTCACGGCTGGGTCGAGGAGGTGCTGGGTGACGACCCAGAGGTCTCCTCGATCTTCACCCCGCTTACGATCACCATCAATGTCGACGCCTTCGAGAGTATTGAGTTTGATCTGAGCGAGCCGGGGAACCTTCGCTACGTGCTGCGCTCCGGCGCCGATGCGGTGGAGATTGAGTACCAGGCCGGCACCCAGATTCCAGATGCAGCGCCAGTGAAGAGCTGGTTGGAATACCGCGGCGAGCAGTACGTGCAGATCGAACTACCAACGGGGGCATGGCCAACGGCGAGCGACGATAAACCGCACTCGAACGAGATCGGCTAACCTGCTGCTATGAGCACCAGCCAGCGCACCCTTGTTCTCGTCAAGCCAGACGGCGTTCAGCGCCATCTCGCTGGCCGAGTAATCACGCGATTCGAAGAGCGCGGCCTAAAGATCGTCGCCCTGAAGATCACGCCGGTGAGCGCCAAGCTTGCCGAGACGCACTACGCCGTGCATGCCCAGCGCCCCTTCTTCAAGGGTCTCGTCGAATTCATCTCGTCGGGCCCAGTTGTGGCGATGGTCCTTGAGGGGCCGAACGCGATTGCCGTAGTTCGCTCGATGGTCGGCGCAACGAAGCCACACGAGTCAGCCCCCGGAACGATTCGCGGCGACTTCGCGCTCGAGACTGCAAAGAATCTGATTCACGCATCGGATGCGCCAGAGACTGCTGCCGCAGAGATTGCACTCTGGTTCCCAGAGGGTGGCCTTGTGGAGTACACCCGCGCTACCGACGCCTGGATCCTCTCCGACGAGGAGTAGTTCCCTCAACGACTGCGGGTCGTTACGGCGCTGGCGAGATCTCCCCACTACCTGACGGACTTCCGTCTGGCGACACCTCTGGCGATACCTCCGGTGATGCGGTCAGGCTCGGCATCGGCTCAACACTTGGCTCACTACTCGGCACCGGAGCAAAGCTGGTTGCTGGCGAAACGCTCGGCGCAGGAGGGAGCGGACCAGTCCCGCCCGACTCAAGGGCAAGCCAGCCAGCTGCCGCCGCCGCAACGAAGAGGGATCCAGCAACAAGCGAGATCGTGATGAGGTTGGCGAACGGCCGGGTCTCCGCTTCATGCACGGTTTGACTCTGTGGTGTGAAGCCAATAAGGAGGAGTCGAATCGCCGCAACGATCAACAGCACTTGACCGATCACCGCAAAGAGTGCGATGAGCGGATTGCCACCGAGCAGCAGAAGGTTCAGTCGGGCGGCCAGCACGGCACCAGGCGGAAGTGCAGCCAGCGCAACGATCGCGGCAGTGAGCGCAATCCCATTTGCACTCGTGCGACGCGCCCATCCACCAAGCTCTCGGATTGAGGTCGTTCCATACCGTCGACGCACACTCACGAGCCAGAGGCCAAAGAGCGAGATCGTTAGCATTCCGGGGAGCACGATGAGGCGTGACGAGGTGTCGGTTGGTGCCTGTAGCGCCGCTGCCGCTGCGAGCGCCAACCATCCGGAGTTCGCTACGGCCATGAACCCAACGATCTCGCCGATGTCGTCGTGCAGTAGGGCAGAGACTGCACCGAAAATGAGCGTTGCCGCCCCGGCAAGCAAGATGCCTGGCACGATCGCGCCGCCAAGGGGATCAGTGATGCTGCTTGCGAGTGCCGAGAGCTCACTCATCACAATGAGCGCAAGGGCCGAAGGGATCCACACACCAACAAGGAGCGAGCCCACGATAGGGAGCGCCTCAAAGATTTTGATGAGTCGGCCATGGAAGGGGAAGACCCCAGCGGCCACAATAAGAACGATTGAGACGCCGAGCGCCGTACCTGCGGCGAGCGAGGCAGGGGTGGCGTAAGAGGCATCGACCGCCGCGTATGAGATTGCGACTCGCAAAATTTCAGCGATCACGACTGCAGGAAGCAAGAGTGAGACGGTGCGCAGGTCACGGAACACGGCACGCGCCCGACCGACATCATCCTTGCCGCTCGCCGCGGCGCCAGAGATCCCGAGGCTGGCGAAGAGGAGGAGTGCGATCGGCGCAATGCCAGAGGGTATCGCCAACGAGAGGTCAATTGCCGCGATACCGAAGAGAGCGATCTGACCCATGGTGCCTGCTCGGCGCCCCTCACCGGCGCCAACGATCACGGCGAAGACGATGCCCCCCAGCAGCACGAGCAGTCGACCTGGTTCGGAAGGATCAATCGTGATCTGGCCAACCTTGAGTGTTGAGAGGTAGCCGGCGCCAGCGAGTGCTGCCCCAACAGAGGTTGCGAGTAGCAGGAGCTGTACGCCAAACGTTGCGTAGGTCGCGGCGTCATCGCGTTCGGAGCCGCGCCAGAGCCGAATGAGTGGAACGAGGGCGAGAGAGCTGAGTGCCGCGAGAACGGGGAAGAGCGCACGGATTGCCGTCAGGGTGCCGACTTCGGTCATCGCTCTTCCTCCGCATTCGAGATGCGCGTTGCGACGCTCCCACCAACAACCAAAATGCAGGTGAACCCAGCAGCGATTGCGATCGCGCCGAGCGGATCAAGTGCCCCAAAGATGGAGGTGCGTAGGAGCAGCGTCCCCGAAAGGGTGACGACGGCGGCGCGCGTCGTTGCCTCAATGAAGCGACTCGTTAGGAGTGGTGGAAGTCCGACAACAAGGAGGGCGATCCCAGCCGCACGGAGCGCATCGCTGCTTGATTCAATTGGGAGAGCGAGCGGCACGAGACCAAGGAGGAGGCCCGCGACTGCGCTGGCGACGACAACAGGGTGCTCACGCAGGGTGCGCACCAGGGTGCCCAAGGCGAGATCGCGACGCAACGCGTCTCGCTCAAAGAGGTTCTCGGGAAGTGCTGCAGCAAGGCCAATGCCGATTGCGGAGAGGCGCAGGATGAGGCCAATGCGGTTCGGGTCCGAGATAGAGAATTCCAGCGCGCTCGAACTCAGCGCCAGGATGGCGATAGCAACCCATGCGCCGCGACCAGCGCTGGTGACCGCAAGCGTGCCAGCCAGAATGGCGATGAGTACGAGTGGTAACTCGAGGCTAGGCATCTACGGGGCAACCTGGCGATAGGCTGGCGGCGTGATGATGGTCAGTAGGTCAATCGGGAAGTAGCGCAAGATGGCCCGTCCGATCACGCTCGCTGTGGGGACTGGGCCATAGGCTCGGGAATCTGAAGAGTTCGATCGGTGATCTCCGAAGACAAGGAGCTCACTCGGCCCGAGGACCCAGTGGCCTGTTTCGCCAACTCCATCACCACCACCGTCGCGGTAGACGTAGGTCTCTTCGACTCGTACCCCATCAATGCTGACGATCCCGTCTGCAATGTCGATGGTCTCCCCTGGAAGGCCGATCACGCGCTTGATATACGGGGTGCCCGACGAATCGGCGGGCCAGGTGCTCGGCGGGTGGAAGATCACGATATCCCCACGGTGGTAGCCGGTCAGCGTCGCGGTGAGCTTATCGGCGAGAACGTACTGGCCTGGCTCAAGGGTTTGCCGCATGGAGCCCTGCTCGACCCGGAAGGGCTGCGCCACGAAGGTCTGCAGGAGGTAGAAGGCGAGGATGGTCAGCGCCACCGTCTGCACGATCTCTATGGCAAGTCTTCGGAGGCGCATCCCGCTGAGTATAGGCGGGGGAGGGTGTGCGGTTGACCCACGGCGGGGCCTCCCCGTACCATCACCTCACTAGGAGCCCATCCTGGCGGGTCGCACTTGCGACCTGGAGCCCGACAGACGCCCGACCCGAAGCGCGGTGCACGGCACCGCGGCCACGCGACGGATCTGGACGCATCGGAGGAAAAAATATGGAAATCACGTCGGCAATGTTGCAGGGGCTCGTGCTCCCAGCAGCGATCACCGCAATCCTGTTCGCCTTGTGGATGGCTAACGATGTCGTTCGCCGCGATAAGGGAACACCCGCCATGCAAGACGTTGCAGGCATGATCTTTGAAGGAGCCGTCGCGTTCATGCGACGCCAGTACATCACGATTGGTCTTCTCTCCGTGGCGATGGCCGTTCTGATCGGCCTGCTGATCGCCAACTTTGAGACTGCCGCCGTTGCCGACACCCCTGTCTATGGGGCTGACCTTGGCATTCGTACCGGAATCGCGTTTATCTTTGGCGCCGCCTGCTCCATGGTCTCGGGCGTCATTGGTATGTACGTCAGCGTGAAGGCGAACCTCCGCACTACCGCCGCCGCCCGCCAGGGCGTCGTCAAGGCGGTGCAGGTTGCCATGCGCGGCGGAGCCGTCTCCGGCTTCCTCGTTGCAGCACTCTCGCTGCTCGGCGTCTACGCCGTCTTCGTCTTCTTCGGTGGACTCGAGCGCCCAGCAGAGGCGCCGTTCCTGATCGTCGGCTACGGCTTCGGCGCATCGTTCGTTGCGCTCTTCGCCCAGCTCGGTGGCGGAATTTACACCAAGGCCGCTGACGTCGGCTCTGACCTTGTTGGCAAAGTTGAGAAGGGGATCCCAGAGGATGACCCTCGCAATGCCGGCGTGATCGCCGACCTCGTTGGTGACAACGTTGGTGACTGCGCTGGCCGCGGCGCCGACCTCTTCGAGTCAACCGCCGCCGAGAATATTGGCGCGATGATCTTGGGCGTCAGCGCCTTCAAGATTGCGCAGTCGATGGGCTGGGCGCACCCAGAGTCGTGGATCTTCTTCCCGCTCGTCGTGCACGCCTTTGGGCTGATCAGCACGATCGTTGCCATGGCCTTCGTGCGCGGGAACAACAAAGAGAACCCAATGAACATCCTGAACCGCGGCTACTGGGCGACCACCATCTTCTCAGCGGCGGGCCTCGCGCTCGCCTGCGCCGTGATGTTGAATGCTGGTAACTCAAACGCTTGGCTCTGGTTCTTCGGCGCCGGCCTCGTTGGTCTTGCGACCAGCGTGGCGTTCGTCTATATCACGCAGTTCTACACGGCTGGTTCGTATCGACCAGTTCGCGAGATCGCGCAGGCGAGCCGCACGGGTGCGGGTACCAACATCATCGCTGGTACCGCCGTTGGATTTGAGACTACGCTGGTCACCGCCGTCTCCATTTCGGCGGCGATCTTCGCCTCGAACTGGCTCGGCACCCAGGCTGGACTTGCCGCAGGACTTTCGGGCATCGCGCTCGAGAAGTTCGGTATCTTCGGCACCGCCGTTGCAACGGTCGGCATGCTCATGACCACCGCCTATATCTTGGCGATGGACACGTTCGGGCCGATCACCGACAACGCCGGTGGCATCGCAGAGTTCAGCCGCGCGCCGCAGAAGGTGCGCGACGTGACCGACAAGCTTGACGCCGTGGGCAACACCACGAAGGCGCTCACCAAGGGGTACGCGATCGCATCGGCATCGCTCGCCGCCTTCCTCCTCTTCTCGGCCTACCTCGACAAGGTGAACCTCATCCTTGAGCGTGCCGGCAAGCCGCTCATTGAGTCGGTCAACTTGGCACACGTGAACGTTTTCATTGGCGCCTTTATCGGTGCGATGCTTGCGTACTTCTTCAGCTCGCTCGCCATTCGCGCCGTTGGGCGCACGGCGCAGGCGATCATCGTGGAAGTGCGACGCCAGTTCCGTGAGATTCCTGGCCTCATGACCTACAAAGCACGACCGGATTACGCCCGTGTCGTAGACATCACCACCATTGCTGCCCTGCGCGAGATGATCGCCCCGGGTGTAGTTGCGGTGGCCACCCCAGTGCTGGTTGGAGTGCTACTCGGCGCCGAGGCGGTCGCGGGTCTCTTGATCGTTGGAACGATCAGCGGCGTGCTGCTGGCCACGGTCTTGAACAACTCCGGCGGCGCATGGGATAACGCCAAGAAGTTCATCGAGTCGGGCGGACTCAAGGACGAGAAGGGGAAGGTCCTCGGCAAGGGGAGCGACGCCCACGCGGCCGCTGTTGTTGGCGACACCGTAGGCGACCCATTCAAGGACACCGCTGGCCCATCGCTGCACGTTCTCGTGAAGCTGCTGGCCACGGTCACCCTGGTGCTCGCACCGCTCTTTATCCGCGGCTAATCCGCTGATCTAGGCACATCGCTGAGGCGGTGCTTCCCATTTGGGGGGCGCCGCCTCATGCTATGCCCCCACAGCGCCAGCTCGGCGCGCAGGCGTATGAGGGGAGGCCGTAATGGGGAGCGATCCAATCTCCGCCGCACTCATCGCGCTCCTGCTCGGACTCGTGCAGGGCGCAACTGAGTTCTTGCCGATCTCTTCGTCAGCGCACCTCTATGCGATCCCGTACCTCTTCGGCATCAACGACCCGCTTCTCTCGTCGCTCGCCTTCGGCGCCGTTATTCACTTAGGGACGCTCGCTGCCGTACTCGTTGCACTTCGACGCGACGTGCTGCGACTCGTCCGCGTTGCACTGCGCACCCTCACCTCGCTTGGCCGTCATCGCGGTGATTCTGCCGACGAGCGTCTCATTATTGCGATCGTGATCGGCACGATCCCTGCCGTTCTTCTCGGCCTGGCAGCGGGCGACGTTCTTGAGAGTGCCGTGCGCACACCACTCGTTGTTGCCGCCGCCGTAACTTTCGGGGCACTGCTGCTCTGGTTCGCAGAGCGTGTTGGCTCGCGCGAGCGGCCGCTGCAGAGCATTGGCGTGATCGACGGACTCATGGTTGGCTTGGCACAGGCGCTGGCACTCATCCCTGGGATCAGCCGCTCTGGTGCGACGATTAGCGGCGGACTCCTTCTCGGCTTCCGTCGTGAAACGGCGGCACGCTTCGGTTTCTTGCTCGGCATTCCGGCGATTGCTGGCGCTGGAACTATTGAGCTGAAGCACCTTCTTGAGTCCAGCGAAGACCTTGCGGCGAGTGCACCACTCCTGGTGATCGGTGTCGTGAGTGCGTTTATCTCAGGGCTGTTTGCCATCAAGCTGCTCTTCCGCATCTTGGATGGCGGAAGCACGCGCATCTTCGTGGCGTATCGTCTCGCCTTTGCCGCCGTGCTCGTTGCCTCCGTTGTGCTGCGAGGCGGTCTGTAGTGGATCTTGGCAAGAGCGTTCGCCACCGCGCCCTGCGCGACATCGTTTCGCGACAGGCGATCCGGACGCAGCGAGAACTCGCCACGGCGCTGAAGCGGCAGGGGATTCCGGCCACTCAGGCGACACTGAGCCGCGATATCACCGAGCTTGGCCTCATCAAGGTCGATCGCGGGGGCTCGCCGGCGTACGCCTTCGCCCCCGGCCGCTCGGTTGAAATTGCGGCCGAAGACCGACTCCAATCACTCCTCGGTGAGATCCCGCTTGAAGCCTCGGTGGCAGGGTCAATCCTGGTGCTCAAGACGCTTCCGGGGAGCGCACACGCCATTGCCGCCTCCCTTGACCGCCTGCGCCTCCCCGAGATCGTTGGCACGGTGGCGGGGGATGACACCCTCTTCGTAGCCGTGAGCGATGCCGCAGCGATGCGCAAACTCCGCAAGCGATTGGCCGAACTCGCCCAGCGAGGCTAATCACCGCCGCGGGCGCTAGGATTCCCATCATGTATTGGGCAGACGAACTCGCCGCACGCGTCTCCGGGCCCCAGGTCGTCAACGACTCGAAGACCCCATCGGGGACGGTGCACGTCGGCTCCCTCCGCGGACCGGTCATGCACGACGCTATTGCCCGCGCCCTGCGCGACCGCGGCATCCCCGTGCAGTTCCGCTACGGCGTCGAAGATATGGATGCCATGGATGCGCAGGCGCTCCTCACTCCCGACGCAGTGGAGCGCTACATGGGCGTGCCGCTCGCGCACGTCCCTGCACCCGAGGGGAGCAGCGCCGAAAACTACGCACGACACTTTGTGGGGACGCTCTTCTTCCCAACCTTTGCGCGCCTCGGCATTCGCCCCGAGTTCTACTGGCTGTCGGAGATCTACCCAACCGGGCAGCTTGATCCATTCATTCGCACCGCCCTCGATAAGGCGCAGGTGATTCGCGATCTGTACGTACGAGTGAGCAATGTGGAGCGACCCGCCGGCTGGCTCCCCATTCAGGCGATCTGCGAAGCGTGCGGCCGAGTTGGCACCACCCTCTCCGACGATTGGGATGGCGAGACGATTCGCTACCGCTGCCTTCCTGACTATGTGAAGTGGGCACAGGGGTGCGGACACGAGGGGCGACTCGCGCCATTTGGCGGCAAGGCGAAGATGCCGTTCAACGTGGAGTGGGCGGCGAAGTGGTCGCTGATGGGCGTCACCATCGAAGGGTGTGGCAAAGATCTCGGCACCAAGGGTGGATCACGCGACCGTAGCGAGGCGATCGCGCGCGAAGTGTTCGACCGCGAGCCGCCAATCAATGTGATGTACGAGTTCCTCAACGTGGGCGGCAAGAAGATGTCGACCTCGAAGGGGCTTGGTGCCGCAGTGCACTCCATCTCCGAGTCGATCCCACCAGAGGTGCTGCGCTTCCTCTTCCTGCGACCACGACCAAACCACGCGATCGACTTCGATCCGGCGGGTAGCGACGCGATTCCGCGCCTGCACGATGAGTACGACCGCATCAGCGCCGCCACAGCAGGGAAGACGGTGCGCGGCGAGTTGCCACCCGATCACGACCGCCTGCAGTTCTTTAGCCAGATCGCCGACAGCACCGCCGAGGCGGCGAAAGAGGTTGCCGCCGCGTGGCGTCCAGCATTCGGGCAGCTCTCGCTCCTGCTGCAGCTTCCGGGCGTGAACGTGGTGGAGCGCGCCGCAGCCGAAAAGGGGAGCCCGCTGACCGCCGCCGAATCGGCCGAGCTGAACGAACGCATCGCCGCCGTCACCAACTGGCTGCGCGATTACGCGCCAGAAGAGGCGCGCATTGCGGTGCGCCCAGAGCTGCCAACCGATGCCGTTGCGGCACTCAGCGCTGAAGAGCGCGCCTGGCTCGGTGCCCTTGCCCCGCAGATCGAAGCGGCAATCGCTGCGGATGCGGCCGCCCTCGGCAGCGGTGATGCCTGGCAGGCGCTCATCTTCAGTGCCGCCAAAGAGGCCGGCCTGCAGCCGGTGCGCGCCTTCGCCTCGCTCTACGCTGCCTTCCTCGGGCGAACGAATGGGCCGCGCGCGGGTTGGTTGCTCGCAGCGATCGATCGCACCCTTATCCTTACCAGGCTGCGCGATGCTGCAGCGGTACAGGGGGTAAACGCATGAGTGTTGGCACACAGCGACTCCGCGACGACGCCGACCGTCTGCGCGCGGGCGCGATCGCCAAGCGCGAGGACCCGAAGGTTGTTGACGCTGCGCTCGCAGCAGATGCCGCGCGTCGGGATCTCTCGCAACGCGTTGACGCGCTGCGCACCGAGCGCAAGCGCCTCTCCGCCGAGGTTGGCGCGCTGCTTGGCGGCAAGCCGGCGGTTCCCGCCACCGACCCAAAGGTCGTCGCACTGAAGGCTGAATCCCAGAAGGTCGCCACCGAGATGGAGGGGCTTGAGAAGGAGCTCGCCGCCGCCGAAGCACAGCTCGAAGACCTGCTGCTCCGTATTCCGAATCCGCCCGACGAAGACATTCCGGTTGGCGGCGCCGAGGCGAACACCACGATTCGTACCTGGGCACCTGCGGGGCACCCAGCCATCGGGGCAAAGGGCGAAGACCCAGCAACGGCAGCAGCGCCAGAGCACGATGTGGTTGCGGAACGACTCGGAATCTTCGATCTGGAGCGCGGCGCAAAAGTAGCTGGCGCCGCATTCCCGGCGTACCGCGCCGATGGGGCCGCGCTGATCCGTGCGCTCATCAACCTCTTCCTCGACACCCACGTGCGCGAGAACGGGTTCACGGAGATCTGGCCGCCGATCCTGATCAACGAGGCGTCGGCACGCGGCACCGGGCAGATTCCTGATAAAGAAGACCAGATGTACGTGGTCGGTCGCGACGGCTTCTACCTGGCGCCAACCGCCGAGGTGCCGGTGACGAACATGCACCGCGACGAAATTCTCGACGGCGCTGACCTGCCGATCCGCTACGCCGCCTACACCCCCTGCTTCCGTCGCGAGGCGGGCGCCGCCGGCCGTGAGACGCGCGGCATCCTACGCCTGCATCAGTTCGACAAGGTGGAGATGGTCAGCTTTGAGCGCCCTGCAGAATCAGCCGCCGCCCTTGAGTGGCTCACCGCACGGGCCGAGTCACTGCTGAAGCAACTCGAGCTCCCGTATCGCGTGCTGCTGATGGCAACGGGCGACATGGGCTTCGTGCAGATGCGCAAGTACGACCTTGAAGTGTGGGCGCCCGGTTCGAAGCGCTGGCTCGAAGTGTCGAGCTGCTCCAACTTTGGCGACTACCAGGCCCGCCGCATGGCGATTCGTTATCGCACCGCGCAGGGCGAGAAGCCGGAACTCGTGCATACATTGAATGGTTCGGGACTTGCAGTGCCACGAGTGCTCGCGGCGCTCTTGGAGCATGGTGCACAGCCTGATGGCAGCGTGAAGCTTCCCGCCGTGCTGCACCCGTATCTGGGTGGGCGCACGCACCTCGCTCCGCCACCGCAGAAGTAGTCGATGAGCGAACGCGTTCAGAACTTTTTCGCCCGGCTCGACACCGCCCGCGCTGAGTTTGAGGCCGCCATCGCCGCAACCCCCGAGGCCGCATGGAGTCAGATTGCTGACAGTGATCTCACCCGCACCGATCTCCTCGCGCATATTGAGTGGTGGGAGCGTCGTGGAACCTATGAGATTCGAACCCTGATTGTTGGCGGCACCCCTGAGATCACTTCGGAGAGCCTCGACGAACTGAATGCCAGGGTGACCGCCGAGAACCGGGGACGTGAGGCGAGCGAGGTTCG
>CAIJIA010000165.1 GCA_903820655.1 uncultured Chloroflexota bacterium | reverse complement strand
GTGATGCGGCTACGCGCCTTCGGTCGGTACTTAAAGCTGATCGTTTTTGGTCCGCGCTCCTGGCCAAGCACCGTTGCGGTGACCTTCGCGCCAGCAACAACGGGGGTGCCGATCTCCGTGGTGGAGTCGGTGCGCACAAGAAGGATGCGGTCAAACGAGATCTCGCTCCCTGGGGTAGCGCCGGTCAACTCAACATGAAGCTCGCTGCCGAGCTCCACTCGATACTGCTTTCCACCGGTCTCGATGACTGCGTACATGGTTCCCCTGTCCTTACTGTCTGTGCGCCGTACAGGCGGCGCCTGTTGGGCGAGTCGCGGTCTGACGGACGGGTCAGTCGCGGGAGGGGAAGTCTACGATCAGGGCTCTCCCGCGTCAACCGCGCCTTATTGTTACATAAGTGGCGATGAGCCCCCGTCGTGCACCCGGTGGCTCTGCACGAGGGCGAGGCCGAAGGCGAGGGAGACCGCGGAGGCTCCGCCGTAGCTCACAAACGGGAGGGTGATCCCAGTAATGGGGGCGACGCCAAGGTTCATTCCAATATTCACGAAGGTCTGGAAGAGGACGACGGTGGCCATCCCTCCGGCGAAGATCACCCCGAACTCATCTGGGGAGGTCCAGGCGTGCCAGACCAGGCGTCCAACAAGAATGGCGAGCAGAACGATCACAAAGAGACCCCCAACGGCGCCAAACGCGCGGACGAGTGCCGCAAAGACGAAGTCGCTCTCCTGAACGGGGAGGGGGGTCAGGATGGCGGTCCCGTCAGCGCCCGCACCAAACAGGCCGCCCCCTTTAATAGCTTCGAGTGAGCGGAGCAGCTGGTACTTCGGCCCAGCTGGATCGGCGTTCGGGTCAATAAAGGCGAGGAGCCGCTCCTTCTGATAATCCGCCAGGACCACGACCCACGCCAGAGCTCCGCTCAGGGCAGCCAGGCTTGCCAAGGCAGCAATCCAGCGGGTTGCAACACCAGACAGGTAGAGGGCGCCGAAGAGCGCCGCCGCCAACACGAGCGCCGTGCCGAGGTCGGGTTGTGCCACAACCAGGAGAAAGGGTGGCGCAACGATGGCGCCCGCCAACAGAAGATCTTGCAGTCCACCGCCGGCTCGGTCGGCACGCGTGAGGGCGGTGGAGATCGCCACGAGCGTCAAGATCTTGCTGAGTTCGCTTGCCTGAATGGCAAGGCCAAAGATCGCGATCGCTCGGTTGTTTCCACCGGAGTCGACGCCGTACACCAGCGTGATGATCAACAGCAGCAGGTTTGCAGCGTAGAGCGGCCAGGCGAAGGTGCGCACCCAGCGCCAGTTCACCAACGTAGTCACGCTATAGACGGCGATGGAGAGGAGTGTCCACGTTAAGGAACGAATAAGTAGCGAGCTCGGTGTCAGGAGCTCTTGACCATAACTGCGTGCATTCAGCCAGGCCATGCCGAGTCCGGTCAACGCAAGGAGCCCGACGGCGGCCGCAGCGATCCAGTCCACGCGACGAAGGGCGGAGCCGAGCGGCGAATCGAGCCTATTCACCGAAGTGGTTCCCGCGCGCCAAGAGTGCCGGGGTTCGATAGTCGCGCTTCAAATCGAACTGCATCTGCAGGTAATACTTCGATACCTCTTTCGCCGCATTACCGACCGTGTTTGTACCGTGCATGAAGACGACGTAGGCGAATGTGGAATCACTTTTCGACCAATCGTTTGTTGGTGCCACAAACCCACCCATCCAGTTGTGGAACGGCAGTCGCCCAAGGTTGTCGCGTACGCCGTATTGCGCGGTCCCGCTCTTGGCAGAGATAAAGAGCGGCATTCGTGAGAGCCCCTGTGATGGCCCGGGGTTTAGCGCCATCTTTCGTCCCGCGAGGCGCATCTCGCGATACGTAGACTCTTTCATACCAACGTCAGCATTTACCACGGGCGTGATTGGCGTCATGGTTCCATCCGGGTGTGTGACGCTGAGAACTACGTGTGGCTTCCAAAGCGTGCCGCTGTTTGCAAGTGCGGCAAATGAGTTCAACACTTGGATGGGCGTCACCAAGTCATACCCTTGTCCCTGCGCCGATTGCAGCACCTCCGCGTTGTAGAGCCCGCGGTTGATGGTGGCGCGCGCCCATGCCTGGTCAGGGACCAACCCAGAAATCTCACTTGGTAGATCGATGCCGGTTGGTGCGCCGAAGCCCCATTGTCGACCGCATGTTGAGAGGCGATCAATCTTGACGAGCCGCGCAAGTTGGAATGTCACGACGTTGGAGCTCCACGAATACGCTTCGGATGGTGTCAGTGAACCGCCGAATCCCGCACGATTCCACTCATAAAACTTTTCACCGTCTACTTCGAGAAAGGCCGTAGATTGGAATCGCGATGTTGGTGTAATGAGATTGTTGTTGAGTGCGCAAGAGTAGGTAACGAGTTTGTACGTACTGCCCGGAGGAAAGTACGAGCCGACCGAATGGTTCAGCAGTGGTGAGTATTTATTCGCAAGATACTTTTGATACTTCGCATTGCTGATCCCTGCCGAGAAATC
>CAIJIA010000164.1 GCA_903820655.1 uncultured Chloroflexota bacterium | reverse complement strand
GTGATGCGGTCGTGCGCCCCTGGTCGCTCTTTCGCGCCGTGCAGCCGGCGCGCTAGCGCCTTCTGCAGAATATCGGTGACGAGCGTGCTTTTGCCGCTTCCAGAGACGCCGGTTACGGCAACAAACTCGCCGAGTGGGAAGGCGACATCAAGCTCGCGAAGGTTGTGCTCGCGCGCTCCCTTGACGGTGATCGCCTTGCCACTCCCCTTGCGGCGCGTCTTCGGAATTGCGACCGCACGATCGCCACGCAAATACGCGCCCGTGACGGAGTCCTTCGCCGCAAGAAGATCCTTGAATGAGCCGTTCGAGATCAGACGGCCACCCATCTCTCCTGCGCCTGGTCCAATATCTACGACCCAGTCGGCGGTGCGGATCGTCTCCTCGTCATGTTCCACCACGAGCACCGTGTTGCCGAGGTCGCGCAGCCGAATGAGCGTGGCAATCAGACGCGCATTGTCGCGCTGGTGCAAACCGATCGATGGCTCATCCAGGATGTAGAGGACGCCGACCAGCCGTGAGCCGATCTGCGTTGCCAAGCGAATGCGTTGCGCCTCGCCACCTGAGAGCGTGGTGGCAGAGCGATCGACGGTGAGGTAGTCGAGGCCAACGTCAACGAGGAAGCCAGCGCGCTCGCTGATCTCCTTGATGACCGCCTTTGCAATGGTTCGTTCGCGCTCGCCGAGCGCCTTGGAGAGTGCGTTAATCCACGGGACGAGTTCACCGATCGGCATGGAGGCTACCTCGGCAATGTTCCGTCCGTCGACGCGCACGGCGAGGATCTCTGGCTTGAGGCGGCGGCCTTTGCAGTCGGGGCAGGGCCTGCTGACCATGTAGCGCTCGATCTCGGCGCGCACCAGCTCAGAGTCTGTCTCTTTGTGTCGACGCTCCAGGTTCGCGATGATTCCTTCGAACGCGGCCTTATAGGTGTTGGTGTAGTTCGAGTTCTCGTACGTCACCGTAAAGCGGTCTTCGCGTGCCGCGTTCAGGAGATAGTCAAGTGCACCTTTTGGCAGGTCGCCCAGTGGTGTCTTTGGATTCCACTTCTTCGCCTTCATTGCTGCAGTAACGACCTTCAGGTACCAGCTCCCCTCTGGCGAGCGGGACCACGGGATCAGGCCGCCGTTGAGCACTGACTTCTCTGGATCGATCACACGCTCCTCGTCGACCTCAAGTCGGAAGCCAAGCCCAGTGCAGGTTTCGCACGCGCCATGTGGGGAGTTGAAGCTGAACGAACGCGGCTGCAGGTCGTCGACCACCGTTCCGTCGTAGGCGCAACCGAGCTTCTCGCTGAAGAGTCGCTCCTCAAAGGCTGGCTTCTCCTTCTCGGCAGGTGCTGGGGCAACGATCGCGAGTCCCTCGCCCAGCTTGATCGCCGTCTCCACAGAGTCGGCGAGCCGGCTTCGATCAGGGATCGGAAGTGGCTTCCCCTTCTCGTCTACGGGGTGCTGGACAACAAAGCGATCGACGATGACCTCAATGGAGTGGCGCTTCTTCTTGTCGAGCTTCGGTAGATCGTCGGCGCTAAGGTCGTACTGCACTCCGTCCACGCGCACGCGGCTGAAGCCCGACTTGCGCGCCGCCTCATACATGCGCTCCCCCTCGCTCTTTCGATCGCGCAGGAGTGGACCGAGCACGAGGATCCGCGTGCCGTCGGGGAGCTTCAGGATCTCTTCGACGATCTGGTCGAGCGAGACTCGACTGATCGGGCGGTCGCACTTTGGGCAGTGCGGGGTGCCAGCGCGTGCGTAGAGGAGCCGGAAGTGATCC
>CAIJIA010000163.1 GCA_903820655.1 uncultured Chloroflexota bacterium | reverse complement strand
CTCGTTGGCGAGCTCATCGTTGCGCCGCTCGACCTACCGCGCGACGCCGACACCCTGGCGCAGTGAGCCAGCCGACGAGTCCGCTCCGCTCCGCAACGGTTGCGGCGCTCGCCGCGGGGGCAGCCGTTCTGATACTGCAAGAGATCAGCGCACTTGTGCCGCCGATAGGTTCAGCGATTCGCAGCCTGCCAGTTGTGGCGATCCTGCTGGTGCTAGCGACGATCTACATCGTGGTGCAATTGATCCGTTCGCGATAACTCGCTAGTCGCGCTGCAGCATCCCCGTATCAAAGGTGCGCTCGGTGCCCGCACGCAGTCGTGCGATGTTGTCGGCGTGGGCGAGCCAAACCAGAGCAGGGCCAATCACGGCGTACGTGGCGATCGCCGGGTCAAGTCCGTTTGGCGAAAGCACGCTGGCAGCGATCAAGATCGGGGTGAAGGCCGCCGCGGCGGAAATTGATCCGAGTGAGACGAGTCGCGTTCGCCAGATGATCAGGATGAAGATTGGCGCCGCTCCGGCGAGTGCAGCTGGTGCGATGGCGAGTGCGGTGCCGAAGCCGGTGGCAATCCCGCGACCGCCCTTGAAGCCCACCCACACCGACCGAGTTGCTCCAATGACGGCGAAGAGCGCAGCGACGATCTCCCACCAAGCCCCGGCGCTGTCGCCAATCGAAGCGGCGAGGCTCCGCACAGCGAGAACGGGGAGGGTCCCCTTGAGAATGTCTCCCGCTGAAACCACGGCGGCGCGGCGGCGCCCGAGCGCGCGGAGGGCGTTTGTTCCGCCCGTGCGGCCGGAGCCGACAGAGCGGGGATCGGCCCCTCCGGTAAGGCGCGCCACGATCAGGCCGAAGGGGATTGAGCCCGCCAAATAGGCGCCGACGGTGGCTGCGAGTACGAGTCGAATGTCCATGGCGGCGGAGGATAGCAGTGCGGCGTAGGATTCTCGTATGCCCGACTTCGACATCCTCGTTCTCGGCGGTGGAACTGGCGGCTATGCCGCCGCCTTCCGTGCCGCCCAACTCGGCAAGCGCGTGGCGCTCGTTGAGCAGTCCAAGGTGGGTGGCACCTGCCTCCACTGGGGCTGCATCCCCGCCAAGGCAATGCTCGAGAGCGGCGACCTGCTCGCCAAGATCGGCAAGGCGGCCGACTTCGGCATTGAGATCACCCCCACCATCGGCATTGACACAACGGTCGTTGGCGCAAGACGCGACAAGATCGTGGCCAAGATGCACGCAGGCCTCAAGAGCCTCTTCAAGAAAAACAACGTCGAGCTGATCGCCGGCCGCGCCACCATCACCGCCCGGGGCACCGTCAAGGCGGCGCTCGTCGACGAGGCGGGTGCGCCAACTGGCGAAGAGCGCACCATCACCGCAACCGACATCGTGGTGGCGACTGGATCGAGCGTGCGCAGCATTCCAGGCCTCGAGACCGACGGCAAGATCGTCGTGAACAGCGATGACATCGTCACGGGTGCGCTGCATCCGAAGCGCGTCATCGTGGTTGGCGGTGGCGCCGTTGGCTGCGAGTTTGCCTCGTACTTCCGCGACCTTGGCGCCGAGACCACCATCGTTGAGATGCTGCCTGCGCTCGTGCCACTCGAAGATCGCGACGCATCAAAAGAGCTCGCGCGCGCCTTCACCAAGCGTGGCATCGCCATTCACGTCGCACACCGCATCACCGAGAAGAGCCTGGTGCGCAGCGCCGATGGCGTAACGCTAAGCATTGAGCCAATCGACGGTTCGGGCGCTGCAACTCCGTTGAGTGCAGACCTGCTCGTGATTGCCGCCGGTCGCGTGCCGAACAGCGGCAACATCGGCCTCGAGAACACCGCGGCCACTGTAGACCGCGGCTTCATTACCGTCGACGCACAGATGCGCACCACGCAGGAGCACCTCTACGCCGTTGGCGACGTCATCGGTGGGCTGCAGCTCGCGCACGTTGCCGCGCACGAGGGGTTGATCGCCGCGCACGCGATTGCCGGTCAGCCCATTCACGCCATGAACTACACCAAGCAGCCACGCGCCACCTACTGCCGCCCTGAAGTGGCGTCGGTTGGCGCCACCACCCAAGAGCTTGAGCGCGACGGCGTGCCGTTCGTTGCGGGGGTGATGCCATTCGCTGCAATTGCCAAGGCGCACATCGGCGGCGACAGTGACGGCTTCTGCAAGGTGCTCCGACACGCGGAGAGTGGCGCCCTACTCGGCGTACACATGGTTGGCCCGAAGGTCACCGACCTCATCGCTGAGGCGAGCCTGGCGCTGGAGCTCGGCGCGACCGCTGGCCAACTTGGCGGCACAACGCATCCACATCCAACGCTCAGCGAAGTGCTCGGCGAGGCGGCGCTCGTCTCTCTCGGCCGCTCGGTGAACTTCTAGTGGCAGGTTCGCCACTCATCGGGCGACAGCTCCCAATGCTTGGTGCCGCGCCGAGCCACACCGAAGAGATCCTTGTTGCATCGAAGCATCCGGAGTGGATTCGCTCCAAGGCGCCAGGCGGCGCACGGTATCGGGAACTGCAGTCACTGATGCGCACGCAGAGCCTGAACACCGTCTGTGAAGAGGCGCACTGCCCAAACATCGGCGAGTGCTGGGAGCAGGGGACCGCGACCGTGATGATCCTGGGCGACACCTGCACACGCGCCTGTGGCTTCTGCGCCGTGAAGACCGGCCGCCCCGATGGACTCGACCTCGACGAGCCGCGCCGCGTGGCCGAGGCGCTCGCCTCGCTGAACCTCGATCACGTCGTGGTGACGAGCGTTGCCCGCGACGATCTTGCCGACGGTGGTGCTGCGATCTTCGCCGCGACCATTCGCGAGCTCCGAGTCCTTGCCCCCGACACGGGCGTTGAGGTGCTGATCCCTGACTTTGACGGCCGCGAGGAGCCGCTCCGTGCGGTGATGGAGGCGGCCCCCGACATCGTCGACCACAACCTCGAGACGGTCCATCGCTTGCAGAAGCCGGTGCGCAAGCGCGCCCGCTGGGAGCGCTCGCTTGAGGTGATTCGCCGCGCCAAGGAGATGGCAACAGAACTTGGCAACCCTGTGCATACCAAGAGCTCGTTGATGGTCGGCCTTGGTGAGGAGCGCGCCGAACTGACCGAAGCGTTCCAGGCGCTGCGCGCCGTTGACTGCGACGAGCTGACGATTGGCCAGTACCTACGCCCAACCGCCGAGCACCTGCCGCTGGTGCGCTACTACACACCAGCCGAGTTCGACGAGATGCGCGACGAGGCGTTGGCGCTCGGCTTCAAGCATGTGGAGGCGGGGCCGCT
>CAIJIA010000162.1 GCA_903820655.1 uncultured Chloroflexota bacterium | reverse complement strand
CGGGGTGCGACCGAGTCGCGCCACTAGCTGATCGCCCCCGATGGCGAGATCGCTCGCTGCGGCGGGAAGTTGCAGGGTGTCCGCCTCCGCGCATGCGTTTAGGAGTGCAGTGGCGGCGCGGCTGGCCCGACCTGCGTCAGCTCGACGCCGAATCTGCCGTGCCGCATCTCGCGGGTCACCAGTGGTGGCAGCAGCCACGATGCGGAGGGAGGGTCCATCAAGGTTGCCGCGCTCGACCTCAGCCTCTGCAACTTCGACGGCACGATCGAGCACACGAACCTGCTGAATCGCTGCAACGGTTGCACGTGGTCGGCGCCACGATTCCAGCAATGCCGCCACATCCTCATCGTCGGTGATCGGCACGAGAAGTTCGTTCATGCGCCCCAGTGGGTCTGGCGCATCCGGGAGACCATCGCCGCCGACCCTCTCGACGCGCGTGGCAACCTCCGCGCTCCATTCGGTAGCAAGAGCGGGTGCGATCGCGGCGAGGATGCCGAGCTCCGCAGCAAGTTGCAAGGCACGCGCAGGGTGCTGGGCGGCGAGGATCCCCTCAATCTCTGCACCAAGTCGTTCACCAGAGAGGCGCGCAGCGAGTGGGGCATCGCGTCTGATCGCTGCGGCGGTTCCTGGCTCCACTGCCAGATTGAAGCGCGCAACAAAGCGAATCGCGCGCAGCATGCGCAGCGCATCTTCAAGGAAGCGTTCGGTCGGATCTCCAACGGCGCGCAGCAGACCATGGGTCAGATCATCGATGCCACCGTGTGGATCGACGATCGCGCCATCAGCAACTGGATCGGCTCGGCGACTCGCCTCGGGGGCGAGACCATAGGCGATCGCGTTGATCGTGAAGTCTCGACGCGCGAGGTCGCCCTCAATACGCGCGAGGAAGGTGACCTCATCGGGGCGACGGGCGTCGCTGCTGCCACTGTCAGCGCGGAAGGTGGTGATTTCGCGAACCACTCCCTGGTCGGTGGGCACGCCGACGGTGCCAAACCGATTCTCGTAGGTGGCGTGTGGGAAGAGTGCACGCAGCTGATCTGGCGTCGCTTCGGTGGCGAGGTCCCAATCCGCTGGCGCTCGTCCAGCGATCACATCGCGAACGGCACCGCCCACAACATATGCGCCAAATCCTGCCGTTCGCAGCGCGCGCAGCAGGTCAGCAACGTCGCGAGGGATGGCGGCGCGAACCGCCGCCGCGGGGGTCACGCGCCGCTGGCCGCGGCGCTATCAGAGATAAAGAGGAAGTCGCGCCACGCCGAGTAGGCGCTATGCCGCAGGTAGGGGAGGAAGACGGCGTACACGTCGCAGCGCGGCTCATACGGTTTGCGTCGGAGCTGTAAGCCCGCTGCCTCGGGGAGGCGGTCACCCTTCCGGTGGTTGCACGCCATGCAGGCGGTGACCAAGTTCTCCCACGTCCAGGTATCGCCGCCGCGGCTCTTCGGCACAATGTGGTCGATCGTCAGTGAGACGCCGGTGCGGCCGCAGTACTGGCAGGCGTGACCGTCGCGCGCAAAGATCTCCTTGCGGCTCAACTTGGCGCGCGGACGTGGCCGGCGCACGCGGTGGCGGAGGCGCACCACAGAGGGGGCAGTCCAGCTGCGCGATGCGCTGCGGATTGGGTCACCCTCGGCAAGGATCTCAGCCTTGCCACCCAACACCAGACGGAAGGCGCGCGGCAGGGAGGCGACGTTAAGCGGTTCGTAGTCCTGATTCAGAACGAGAACTTCGCTGTTCATATGAGCGCGATCGTAGCAGGGGGGCTGCGCCCGTTGCGCCGCCGTTTAGCCCTGAGGGGTGGGGGCGGTGTGCGAGAATAGGGGCATGCCAGCACCAAAGCGCGCCAAGACGTCGACCTGGGCCACGAAGAGCGGTCTCGCCCAAATGCTTAAGGGCGGCGTGATCATGGACGTCGTTACCCCGGCTGAAGCGAAGATCGCCCAAGAGGCCGGCGCCGTTGCCGTCATGGCACTGGAGCGTGTCCCCTCTGACATCCGTCGCGACGGTGGCGTTGCCCGCATGAGCGACCCCGACATGATCAAGGGGATCCAGGCGGCCGTCTCCATCCCAGTAATGGCGAAGGCACGCATCGGTCACGAGAGCGAGGCACGCATCCTTGAGGCACTCGATGTCGACTACATCGACGAGTCCGAGGTGCTCACTCCTGCCGATGATCGCTTCCATATCAACAAGCACGACTTCAAGGTGCCGTTCGTCTGCGGCTGCAAAGATCTCGGCGAGGCACTTCGACGCATCAGCGAAGGTGCTGCAATGATGCGCACCAAGGGCGAGGCGGGGACCGGCAACATTGTTGAGGCGGTGCGTCACATCCGTACCGTCACCGAAGAGATCGCCGCACTCAAGGGGCAGAGCGAGAAGCGCTTGCGCGCCGCCGCCAAAGAGATGCGCGTCCCGTACGAATTGGTGAAGCTCACCGTGAAGGCGGGGCGACTCCCAGTTGTGAACTTCGTTGCGGGCGGCATCGCGACACCAGCAGACGCGGCCCTCTCCATGTGGCTCGGTGCTGATGGTGTCTTCGTCGGCTCCGGCATCTTCAAGGCGAAGAATCCAGCCAAGACCGCTGTCGCCATCGTGCAGGCAACCACGCATTGGAAGAACGCCGCCATCCTTGCCGAAGTTTCGGCGGGTCTCGGTGAGGCAATGAAGGGGATTGAGATGCGCACCATCCCCGAGGGCGAACGCCTCTCCAAGCGCGGTTGGTAGCACCGTGGCGAAGCGCCACACCACGCCGATCATCGGCGTCCTCGCAGTACAGGGCGACTTCGCTGAACACATTCGTATGGTGGAGTCCCTCGGCGCTGAGGCGCGCGAGGTGCGACTCCCT
>CAIJIA010000161.1 GCA_903820655.1 uncultured Chloroflexota bacterium | reverse complement strand
GGCCGATCTCAATCTCGTCACCAGCGGCAAACCTGAGTGGCTTCTCGTAGCCAACTCGCACCTCTATGGCGACGGTGCCAGTTCCCGTGTCAGTTCCGCTTACCTTCAGAAGGTACGGTGGCGGGTTTCCGCGCGAGGCTCCCCCTTCACGCACGCGCACGCTGCTGATGCGCGGATCGCTGCGGTCGCGCCCAGCGGCAACCGCGAACGGTGTCCGCTCAGATCCGCCAACGAAACGCATCCATACCGTTGCACTCGAAGCGCCTAGCTGCGGCAGTCGCGACCAGCTATCTACTTCACGGAGCGTGTAGGTGCGCGCGTTGCGGAAGGTTTGTCGATCGGCGACCTCAATCGCCCGCGCTCCGGTTGGCGCATAGCCCTGCAAGATCTGCAGCGCAAGATTGGCATCAAAGGGTGTGCTCGCGGTGGCGGCAGCGAGGAGATCGCCGAGCGTGAGCGCTGGTGGTGTTGGCGTGGCCGGCTCGTCACTTGGAGAAACCTCAACATCGCCACCTTCACCATCCGTGGCGTCAGGGTCGGCCTCCACTCCCGGGTCTTCTCCCGGATCAGGCTCTGGCTCCTCTTCAGCAGGTGCGGAAGAATCGGGATCGAGGCTCTCGTCTGGCGCCACGCTCTCATCGGGATCGGCGCTCTCGTCGACGATCGGATCTCCGTCGATCGGCTCTTCGTCGGCTGCAGCGACCAGACCGGCACCCCAGCCAAACGTTCGTGGCGCGGCAATGGAGCTAACAATCAGGGTGACCAGGGCTGCGGCCGCAAGCCATGGGGTGCGCTGAGTCTTCTTCATGTTCGTAGTGTGGCAGGTGTGCGTGCCATCAGCGTGGCACGGTTGTGGCGCGTCGGGCTCCTACTTGAGCGAGCTGATCAGGTCAGCGACGAAGCGCGGACCATCCACCTTCATCGGTACACGTACGAGTGGAGGGGTGGCATCTTTCCCGCCGTTGCGCTCGCGGGTCTCGCGGGCATCGGCGGCGGGAGCCATCCAGGCGCGTCGATCAATGATCGTTGCGCCGCGGGTTGGGCCAGTGGTGTTTACCTCAACGGCACGGTCAAGCCACTCCGTCATATAGGTGGGGTCGGCGACGATGCCCGCGGCGAGCGGGTCGTGGAGTGGGCACTCGCGCGTGCCAAACGTTCGCTGATAGACGTCGAGATAGTGGCTCAACACCCTGAGGGCGAACTTTGAGCGCACCGACCCGATCGCTTCAATGGCCTCCAGCTCCTTGGTGCGCAAGCGCGTGACCTGCGTCACATCAAGTCCAACCATGGTCACCGGCCACTCGGCACCAAAGACAAGGTTCGCCGCCTCAGGGTCGTGCCAAATGTTCGCCTCAGCGGTTGCGGAGGCATTCCCTTCGTGAGCAATCGCGCCGCCCATCACCACCACAGAGCGCACACGCCCCGCGAGGTCGGGGTCGAGGCAGAGGGCGAGGCCAAGGTTGGTCAGTGGACCAACGGCGAGCAGGTCAATCTCTCCAGGCATCTCGCGGGTAAGGCGCAGGATTTGCGAGACCGCATCTTCAGCAACAGGTCCGCGCTTCGGCGCCGGCTGGTTGGTGTTGCCGAGGCCGTCTTCGCCATGCACCCACTCGGCGGTGGCTAGCGGCTGCGCCATGGGTCGGCGCGCACCGTAGGCGACTGGCACATCGTCGAGGCCGCAGAGTTCGAGGAGGCGACGAGCGTTGACGGCGGCAAGATCAGCGGGGATGTTGCCGTGCACGCTGCCAACGGCGATCAGCTCAACATCGCTGCGCCCAGCGAGGTGGAGCATGGCGATCGCATCATCGATCCCCACATCGGCGTCCAGCAAGATCTTTCGGCGGTCCATAGGGGTGTGATCATAGGGGTCAGCGGGGTTGATTGACTGCGCCGCTGCTAGAATCCCGCAGATGAAGCAG
>CAIJIA010000160.1 GCA_903820655.1 uncultured Chloroflexota bacterium | reverse complement strand
GGGTGATGCGCGGTGGGCACGCTTTGCAATCACGTTGACCGCAGGGCTGAGCGCTATCGCCGTGCCACTTGTGGTGATCGCCGAACTACCTGCGCCAGGCTGGGCGACGGACCCAACAACCGGCGCCCCGATCGCACTCTTGCTCCCACCAGCGCTTCGCCTTCTGACGCCGATCTTGAATGTGAGTGGCGGGCTCGCGCTACTGACGGGCGCCCTCTTCTCGATCTACGTCTTCATGCCAAAGCGTCGCGTGCTCCCGTACTCGAGTGATCCAGACCAGCGCGGTGACGAACTCCTCTTTAATCTAGCGATCGCCCCTGTGGCGCTCACGGTGAACTTTGTGCGCAGCGTTCCTGTTGCCTGGCGCGCCTGGCGTGCTGGCACCCTCAATCGTCGGGTTCCGGCGACGGCGCTCATCGCCCTTGGCGCCTTTGTGCCGAGCCTCACCGATACGCTGAATCGCGCCGGCTCCACTGAGGGGTACCAGGTTGGGAAGCTGATCGGGGCGCTTCTGCTGCTCTGCGGGTTCTTGGCGAGCGTCGAAGCGGCACGTGAGGTGCACCTGCCGCTCCTCGGTCGGCCCGTGAGAGCGCTGCTCAGGTGGGTTCGCCGCGAGGGGTGACTGGTATCCTGAGCACCAGCACCGCACGGAGGCCCCTATGAAGATCCGCACCGCAGTTCTCCCCGTTGCCGGATGGGGCACCCGATTCCTTCCTGCGACGAAGGCTGTCCCGAAGGAGCTGCTGCCGATCGTTGATCGCCCCGCCATCCAGTACGCCATCGAAGAGGCGGTCGCATCAGGGATTGAGCGGGTCATTCTTGTGACGAGTGAACACAAGCGCGCGATTGAGGATCACTTCGACATCTCGGCTGACCTTGAGGCGATTCTCGAGCAGCGCGGTGACATTGAGCACCTTCGTGCAGTGCGAGCGGTTGCCGACATGGTGCACCTTGTGACGATCCGTCAGAAAGAGCAGCTCGGTCTCGGCCATGCTGTGCTCATGGCGCAAGACGCCGTTGGGCATGAGCCGTTTGCCGTAATGCTCCCCGATGACCTCATCTTTGGCACGACCCCTGCGCTTGCCGAACTCATCGAGGCATATGTCGCCACACAGGCATCGGTACTCGGCGTGATGCGCGTCGCACCATCGGAGGCACATCGCTACGGCATCGTTGATCCAGACACCACGCTGCCAACGAGCGACCAGGGGCGAACCATTCCGCTGCGCGGCGTTGTTGAAAAGCCGGACGCTGCGCACGCACCATCCGACCTCGCCGTTGTGGGCCGCTACATTCTTGGGCCGAAGATCTTTGAGCGCCTAGAGCAGACGTCACACGGCCTGAATGGTGAGATTCAACTAACCGACGCTATTCACACCCTGGCCCAAGAGCAGCCCGTTGTCGCGCGCCACTTCTCTGGAACCCGATACGACGTTGGTTCACCAGAGGGTTGGCTGCGAGCCAACCTGCACGTCGCGCTCGATCACCCTGTGTACGGACCAGTCGTGCGCGGATCGATCGCCGAAGAGCGTGAGCGCGCTAGATGACGCCAACAGAGCGTGACGAGCGCACGCTGAAGCCGGGCGACATCGTCGCTGGTCGCTACCGTCTTCAGGAGCTGATTGGTGAAGGTGCAGCCGCACTTGTCTTCCGTGCCACCGATGAGGCGCTCGGCCGCGACGTGGCCGTTAAGGTGCTCCGTGCGCCACTCGCGACGTCTCCCGCCGCCGCTGATCGGTTCCGTGGCGAGGGTCGCGCCGCGGCAATCGTTGCGCATCCAAACGTGGCTGCCGTATTTGACGTTGCACCAGACGGTGAATCACCGGCCATCATCATGGAATTTGTTGACGGTGAAGACCTCGCCTCTATGTTGCGACGTGTTGGACCACTTGTGCCACGTCGCGCCGCGGCCGTTGCAGCGCAAGTCGCTCGTGGCCTCGCCGCTGCACACGTTCGCGGCATCATTCATCGCGACGTCTCGTCACGAAACATTCTGATCAACCGTGAAGGGCGCGCGCAGATCGCCGACTTCGGCATCGCACAGGCGATGCATGAGGTTGACGGGAGTGAGGCTGCGGCGCGCAGCGGCCAGCGTCCAGAGGGCTCAGTTGGGTACCTTGCGCCAGAGGTGTTGGCGGGCAGCCCGCAATCCGCATCGTCCGATCTCTTCGGCCTCGGCGTCGTGCTGTTTGAGTTGCTGACCGGCCGACGACCATTTGACAGCTTGAGCGGCGCAGCGCTGAAGGAGCGCCGCGGCCAGTCGCCCGCCCCATCACCACGCGAGTTGCGACCCGACATCTCAGCCGAGCTTGACCTAATCACCATGCGACTGCTGGCGCCGAAGCCGAACGAACGATATGTGAACGCAACGGCAGCCGCCGACGCTCTTGAAACGTATGTGGTTCAGGCGAATCGCACCGCCGTTCCATCGCGGCCGGTCGGACCAGCGGCTGGTGCACCGCGCGCCCTTGCGGGGACGCGCGTGGCTCGGGTTGCAGCGGAGGTTGGACCGGGTGAGCCCGAGATGCTTCCAGACCCGAACGACGTTGGCGACGAGGATCCCTCTGGCGCAGGCGACACGATGTCGCTGCGCACCATGATCCTGGCGATCGGTGGCGTCGCTCTCACCGCGCTCCTCCTCGTCGGCGGTGTGATCCTGGCGCTCCGCATCTTCTCGGCCGGAAGTGGCCCAGATAACAACGTGAAGGTTCCGAGCCTCACCACGCTGACGCTGGCCGAGGCAATCCCTATCGCTGAGGGCCTTGGCCTGCGCGTACAGGTGGTTGAGCGGGTGACCTCGTCTGACCAGCCCGTCGACACGATCCTCTCGCAGTCACCTGGCAGCGAGACGCTGGTGCCACTAAACACCGTCATTGAGGTTCGCGTTGTCGCTGGGAGCGGGTTTGTTGTGGTCCCTGACATTCGGGGAATGAGCGAAGCGGACGGAATCGCCGCGCTAGCTACAGCGAGGCTCGTTCGAGGTGCGACATTCTCGGAATACTCCGACACTGTTCCCGCTGGTGAAGTTCTGCAACAGAACCCACGCCCTGGCGTGCAGGTGTCGAGCGGCACGGCAATCGACATTGTGATCTCACTGGGAGCCGAGCCATCTCCGAGCCCATCCCCAAGTGCGAGTGAGGCGGGCTGGCCGCAGGTGCCCAACCTGCACTGCATGAGCGTCGCAGAGGCGACTGCAGCAGTGCTTGAGCTCGGCCTCACGCTCTCCTCGGCGTCAACGCTGGACCCAACAGATCGCATCGATACCTTCTCGCCAATCGCGGGAGTACCGCTTGCGCTTGGGAGCGAGATTACGATTCTGACCAGTGCGCCAGCAGGGACGCCGATTACCGGTTGTCCGTAGCGGGGCTAGGCCTCGAGCCCCTCCCAGAGTCCGCCACTCGCCCAGGTGAGTCGGGGGCGCTCAGGGAGCGTTCCATCCACGCCGCGCTCGTGCTGCGCGGCGGCCTGAAGCGGAACTGGTGCTGTCCAGCACTCTTTCACGTCACTCTCGGC
>CAIJIA010000159.1 GCA_903820655.1 uncultured Chloroflexota bacterium | reverse complement strand
CTCACATAGTCTCGGTGGCCTTATCGCCTTCGGCGCCGTTGCCGCGGGGCTCACGAAGCCCGACTTCCTCGTTCTCTCTGCGCCGGCACTCGAGGCGAACATCGCACCGTGGAAGCGCGTCGTGGCCCCAATATTGTCGCGAGTGCTGCCGATGCTGCGGATCCCAACGGGCATCGGTGCCGACACGAATGTGGATCAACGCTTGGAGAACCTCGACCCAACTGCTCCAGCGTTATTGCTCGAGGTGACGACGCGGCTGGGTGACGAAGGCTTCCGCGCGCAGAAGGCGGCGCGTGCCGTAGTTGCAGCAGGTGGAAACTTCCCTGTGCCGACACTGGTGACGCAGGGTGAGGGCGATGTGCTCGTGCGGCCAGAGTGGACGAAACCGTTGGCGCAACTTGGCAACGTTGAGTACCTAACGTTGAAGGGGTTCAATCACCATCCATTTGCAACACTTGCGTATCGCGTCGCCGTTGACGAGATCGTGCAGCGGATCGGACGTCGCTAAGCGGATCTAGTACTCCTGCCCGAGTGCGGCGCGTGCCTTGGCCGGATCGTCGACAACAAAGGCGAAGGTGGCTCGCTCGCCCCATCGCCCCATGAAGAGGTGGCCGTAGACGTTCACGCCAGCGGCGGCGAGACGATCGAGCACGGAGAGCATGCCGCCCGGTTGGTCGTCGACCTCGGCGAGCACTGATTCACTCTCGATGAAGGTATAGGAGCCAGCCTCGAGTACCGCGCGCGTCTTGACGTCGTCGGCGGTCTTCAAGATGACGTGGCCCACCTCGCCGATGCCGCCACCGCCGATCGCCTTGAGGTCAACCTCTTGGCGTTCAAGTTCACGGCAGAGCTCAGCGAGTGCCCCAGGCTTGTGTGCGAGTTGGACGACGAATTGATGTGCCATGCGCTGAGGGTAGCGCGCGCCGCCTCGCTTCGCTAGTGCCGACCTACGCGACGGGGCACCCCACGAAGAGGGCGGCGGCGGTAGGCTCAGGGGGAGCCCCGCCCGGGGCAGAACTGTAGGAGGGTGCTGATGCGCGCGTGGAAGCAGATCATCAACGGCAAGCCGGTCGCGGCAAAGTCGGGGAAGACCATCACGGTGGAAGATCCGTCAACGCGCGAAGTACTCGGAACGGTTCCGCAGAGCGGACGTGCCGATGTTGATGCTGCTGTCGCAGCGGCTGCCGCAGCTTTTCCAGCGTGGAGCGCCACCACCCCAGCCGAGCGCGCTCTCGCGCTGCTGAAGCTCGCCGACGCCCTTGAGTCGGCGAAGCGCAAGTTCGTGAAGGCAGAGTCCGAGAACGCTGGCAAGCCGATCAGCGCCGTTGGCATTGAGGTTGATGCGGTCGTCGACAACCTGCGCTTCTTCGCTGGCGCTGGGCGCAACATGGAGGGGAAGGCAGTTGCCGAATATCTCCCAGGGCGCACCAGCATGATCCGCCGCGACCCGGTCGGCGTTGTGGCGTCGATCGCTCCATGGAACTATCCGCTGCTGATGGCGGGCTGGAAGATTGGTCCAGCGCTGGTTACGGGGAACACCGTTGTCTTGAAGCCTTCGGCGCGCACACCGATTACGGCGCTGATGCTTGGCACACTGGCACAAGAGTTCCTCCCCGCCGGTGTCTTGAATGTGATCACTGGCACGGGCGAGGAGGCCGGTGCGTATCTGGCGCAGCACCCAGGCGTGGCGATGGTCTCGGTGACGGGCGACACGGCGACTGGAAAGCGCATCGCGGCGGCTGGCGCGTCAACCGTGAAGCGACTCCACCTGGAGCTTGGCGGCAAGGCCCCCGTGCTCGTCTTCGACGATGCCGATGTTGATCTTGTGGCGAGCACGATGCGTGCCGCGAGCTTCTGGAATGCGGGGCAGGACTGCACCGCGGCCTGCCGCATCATTGCGGGACCGAAGATCTACGAGCGACTTGTTGATGCACTCATCAAGCAGGTGAAGACGATCAAGGTCGGACTAACGAGCGACAAGGCGACAGAGATGGGGCCACTCATTAGTGCCGCACAGCGCACGCGAGTAGACGGCTTCGTGCAGCGCGCGAGCAAGAAGGCCGAGGTTGTTCTCGGTGGCAAGAGCGTCGCCGGCAAGGGCCACTTCTACCGTCCAACGATTATTGCGGGGCCAGCGCAGAACTCCGAGATCGTGCAGGACGAGGTCTTCGGGCCGGTCGTTTCGGTGCAGCGCGCCAAGAGCGCGGATCAGATCCTGGAGTGGGCGAACGACTGCCAGTTCGGCCTTGCCTCGTCACTCTGGACGAGCGATATCGCCCGAGCCTTCAAGGTGAGCAAGGCGCTGCAGTTCGGCACCGTTTGGGTGAACGATCACTTCACGCTGGCCAGCGAGATGCCGCACGGCGGTTTCAAGCAGTCCGGCTACGGGAAGGATCAGTCGATGTATGCCCTTGAGGACTACACGGTGGCGAAGCACATCATGGTGCGGAGCGAGTAGGGCGATCCTCATCGGGCTGATGCCGTAGGCTGCACCTGATGCAGCACGACGCCCCAACGCCACCCCCGTTTGAAGAGGGGCTCCCGCAGGAGCTCTGGTTCAGCGTTGACGTGGAGTGCTCGGGCCAGACGCCACTCGACGGAAGCCTGATCAGCATCGGCGCCTGCCTCGTCGACGACCCGAAGAAGTCCTTCTACGTGGAGCTGCGCCCGGACCCGACAAAGCAGTGGGGACATAAAGAGGAGCGCGTCCACCGCCTCTCGCGCGCTCACCTTGAGGAGAACGGTATTGATCGACTCGAAGGGGTGCGCCAATTTGCCCTCTGGGTGCGTGCAACCGCCGAGGCGAATGCACCAGAGTCGAGCCCTCTCTTCGTTGGCTTCAACACACCATTCGATTGGATGTGGCTCACGATGGCGTTCGCCGAGGCCGGCGTGAAGAATCCTTTCGGCATGTCGGCAATGGATCTTAAGAGCGTCTACTACACGCTGCATGGCGGCGAGAACCTCACCTGGAAGAAGACGGTGAAGCGCTTCGTTCGCCAGGTGTACCCAACCGATCTTGTCGCCGACCATCACGCCCTCGCCGATGCGATTGAACAGGCGGAGCTCGCGCGCGATCTGCGCAGCAAGTCGCTGAAGAATCGCATTCCGCCAACTATCCCCGAGCGACGATGACGAAGGCCGCGCGGGGCGCGGCAGCCCAGCCACTCGATCGGGAGTTCATCCGCAAGGTCAACCGTGCCCTGCTTGCCTGGTACGCCGCCACCGCCCGCCCATTAAAGATCCGCGAGCGCACCGATCCGTACAGCGTGCTGGTGAGCGAGGTGATGGCGCAGCAGACGCAGATCTCGCGCGTTGATCAGTTGGCGACCGCATTCCTTGCGCGATTCCCAACGCTCGAGTCGCTCGCCGCGGCTGAGACCGCCGATGTGCTGGTGGCATGGAAGGGGCTCGGCTACAACCGACGCGCGCTCGCCCTGCAGCGCGCCGCCGCTGCCGCTGTTGCGGCTGGCGGTCTGCCATCGAGCGTTGATGCGCTGATGGAGCTTCCTGGCATCGGGCCGTATACGGCACGCGCCGTTGCTGCGATTGCGTTCGGTGGTCGCGAGATTCCCGTTGACGTGAACATTGCGCGCATCGTTGCGCGACTGGTTGACGCAGACGCGCCGCTCTCACCGCGCGAGGTTCAGGTGCGCGCCAACGAGTTTGGTGGCGCACTTGCAGATGGTGAGGCTGGCGCGTGGGCGCAGGCGGCGATGGATCTGGCCGCCTCAACTTGTCGCGCTGCTGCGCCGAAGTGTGGCGAGTGTCCGCTGCGTGATCACTGCCCATCCGCCGGTCGCACCTTTACCAAGGTGCCTCGAAGCGGCGAACCGCGAACCCCCTTCACGAAGACCGCACGATGGCTGCGGGGGCGCCTGTTGGATGAGTTGCGCGAGGCTGGCCGTGCAGGGGCGGAGGTCGCTGGTGAGCGTGGTGAGCACAACGAAGCGGCGGTCGCGGCTACCATCAACAAGATGGTCTCTGAGGGGCTCGCCGAGTCGCTCGGAGGAGATCGCTACCGTCTGCCGCATCGCGGCGACTGAGGGGAGGGTCGTGGACGACCTCGAGCTGCTGAACCAGATCTTCGAAGAGACCCTGACCGAGCAGGAGGGGCTCCCGTTCGTCGCTCGCTTCCGTGAGGCGCTTCACGCCAAGCGCGCCGTTGATTTCAACCTGACCGCAGCCTCAACTGAGCAGTACGTCGAGGTGGAGCGCATCGTGCGGGCGCTGACGTTGCGCTTCCGACTCACCAGCCTGGTTGAGGAGCGCCGCCGCGCCGCACAACTCAGTGCGAACGCACATCCGGCCGCCGCCCCAGGCCCTGGCAGCTTTGACGCAGCGCTCGCCGATCTCGGCACCGCGGGGCTGATGCCAGCGGCGATTCACTTCGCCGCCGCACAGGTCAGTTACCTGCCCGTTCTTACCGCGCACCCGACCGAGGCGCGCCGCCGCACGCTGATCGATACGCTCAGTCGCATGCGCACGCTGCTCGACCGGCGCGCACTTGGCGGCACCTTCGCCTCCGAGGTTGATCTGCGACTGCGTGAAGAGATGACCAACCTCTGGCGCATGGGCGGCATCCGCACCCGACGCGTCACCGCCCTTGATGAGGTTCGTTCGGCGCTGGTGCACTTTGATGGAACGATCTTCCGACTGGTGCCGCGACTGCTGCGCAGCCTCGACGACGCGCTCGGTCGCCTTGAGAAGGCCACCGCACCGTCAGGTCTCCGTGCGCCACTCCCGCTGCCAACGCTGCGCTGGGGGACCTGGATCGGCGGAGATCGTGACGGGAATCCAAATGTGAATGCCGAAACCACTCGGGAGGCCATGCGCATTCAAGCAGATCACGCGCTGCGCGCTCTTGAGGCGGTCGCCTCGCGACTGATGATGTCAATTGCCGCGACAGTAGAAGGGACCGAGATTGATGGGGCGCTCGGTGCATCGCTGGTTCGTGACGCGAAAGATCTTGGCGAGATCGAGCGCACCCTCTCCCACCGCTTCCCAGATGAGCCGTATCGACGCCGACTCGGCGCCATCGCGCAGCGCATTGCACGCACGCGACGCGCGCGCATCGAGGGCAGCAACGAGGTGGGCGGTTATGCAACGCCGCAGGCGCTCATCAGCGAGCTGCGCGAACTTCGCGCAAGTCTCGCCGCCGACGGGCTAGAGCGCTCGGCGTACGGAGAGCTGCTCGAATTCGAGTGGCAGGTCGAGGCCTTCGGCTTCCACTTCGCCATGATGGAGATCCGCCAGGCGCGTGGAGCGCATCATGCGGCGATTGCCCATCTCACCGCCGAACTCGGTAAGCCAGGTGTCACAACAGGGCTTGACCCGGCCACTATCAAGAGCGCACTGGCACACGAGGTCGTTCCAGGTGTGACCGTTGGTGAGGTGCTGGCGACGATTCGCGTTGCCGCAGAGATCCAGCGCACGCACGGTGAGGAGAGCCTGGGCCGCTATGTGATTAGTGGCTTTGAAGGGGTTGAAGATCTACACGAGCTCTTGGCGCTCTTCGCCTGGGCCGAGGATCAGCGCATCAGCTCCGACCTTACCTCTGGCGCAGTTGCTGGAGCGCCGAAGGTCGACATTGTGCCGCTGCTGGAATCGGCAGTTGTACTCGAGCGCGCCGCTGATCTGGTTGATGAGATCGTTGCGAACCCGGTGCTGCAGGCGCGCATCGTAGCGCGCGGGCGGCGCCTCGAGGTGATGCTTGGCTACTCCGATACGAATAAGGAGTCGGGCTACCTGTCAAGCGTTTGGCTGCTTCACTTGGCTGAGGCGGCCCTGGTGGATCGTGCCAACGAACACAACTTGAAGCTCACCCTCTTCCACGGACGCGGTGGCGCGATCGGTCGCGGCGGTGGCCCAACGCATCGTGCGAT
>CAIJIA010000158.1 GCA_903820655.1 uncultured Chloroflexota bacterium | reverse complement strand
TCATGGGCTGGCTCGGACCGAAGACCAAGGGCCGTGTCGATGGAAAGGTCCTTTCGGGGAAGGTCACCGCGGCGCTCGCCGCACGCGGATGAGCCGCAGCTCCGGGCCGCGCGCGCGCATCGTGCGCCGCAGGCGCGGCGGCATCACCGTCACCGCTACCGAACTTCGTGCCCTGGTTGAGCGCGCCCTCCGCGTTTCTGGTGCGCCGAAGAGTGGCGAGGCGGTCGTCACCCTCGTTGATGACAACGAGATCACCGCACTGAACGAATCGCAGATGAAGAAGCGTGGCGCCACCGATGTGTTGAGCTTCCCGCTCCTCGAGCCAACCGCGTACCCCGCGCGACCCGGCACCGCGCGCCGCGCCGCGCATAAGGTTGCTGCCCCGATCGTGAGCGGAGAAACACTCCCACTCGGCGACATTGTCATCAGCATCGACCGCGCGATTGAACAGGCACGCGAAGGACACGGCGGCACCGATGGTGCAACGAGCCACGCGCCGGCCGACGAGCTGCGACTCCTCGCCGTGCATGGTGCGCTGCACCTGTGCGGATGGGATCACCGAACACCCGCCGGTCGCACGGCGATGTGGGCGGAACAGGAGCGCATCCTGCGCGCCCATACGCGCGCGATGAGGGCGAGCGCATGAGTCAGGATCGCCGCCTCGTTGTTGGCCTCGGTAACCCTGGCGATAAATACCGCTACACCCGACACAACATCGCCTGGCTGGTGCTGGACGCGTTTGCCGATCGCGTCAACTGGCGTGGCGGTGGCAAGAAGCGCGACGCGGCGATGGTGCATGCCGGTCGCGTGCTCGGCCTCGACCTCGTGATGGCGAAGCCCGATACCTTCATGAATGAATCTGGCATTGCGGTGCGCAAGCTGCTCGCCGCCGAGCGCGTGCCACTCACCGCACTCCTTGTCGTTGTCGACGACTTCAGCTTGCCGTTCGGCACGCTCCGATTCCGCGAGGGGGGGAGTGCCGGAGGGCACAACGGCCTCACCTCCATCACCGACGAGCTTGGCACCGACAAGTACCCGCGTCTACGTGTGGGCATTGGCGACCCGCGCGAGTCAGGAACCGCGCACCAGCATGTGCTCGGAGAGTTCACCGCCGCCGAGCGACTACGGCTTCCCGAGATTGACGCCGCCGCAGGTGAGGCGATCGAGATGTGGGCGCGTAGCGGACTAAACAAGGCGGCAACCGCATTCAACGGGTGGGCACTCCCCGAGCCCGAGGCTGGTAGCGCCGCCGATCCAGCGAAGCTGCCTAAGGCGGGCGAGGTTGATGGCCCAGCCGGCGCCGACGGCATTCGGAAGACATCGCACGGTTGGCGCAAGATTCTCGGTCGCGACAAGGCCGATCGCGAAGGGTGAATCGCCACACGCCGTCACTCGCACCACTTCTTGACACGCTGCGCGCCGCAGCACCATTCACCGCACTCACCAAGCAACTAACGAAGAGCGACGCATCGCTCATTCATGTTCCCCATGCCGCGAAGGCGCAGCTCGGCGCAGCGCTCGCCGCTGATCGGCGCATCGTTTGGGTGGCACGCGACCCTGAGGTCGCCGAACGCGTTGCCGATGCACTGCGCTCCTGGTTCCACGATCCAACCTCTGTCGTACTGCTCGAGCCGCGCAGCGCACTGCCGTACGAGCGCGGTGAACTCGTCATCGATGAGTCGGCCGGTCGCGTCGCAACGCTCGCCGCATGGCATGAGGGGAGCCCGCGCATCCTGGTGACCTCGCTCCTCGCGGTGGCACAGCCAACAATTTCGCTGGCTGACTTGCGCGCCGAACCGCTCCTCTTGCGTGCAGGGGATCGCATCACCCTCGACGCCGTGACCTCGCGCGCCATCGCCCTCGGCTACGAGGCGACCTCCCTCGTGGGTGGTCGCGGCGAGATTGCACGACGCGGCGGCATCGTCGACCTCTTCCCCGCGGGCGAGACATCGCCGCTCCGTATCGAGTGGTTCGGCGATGAGATCGAGAGCATTCGGCGCATGGACCCTGCCGACCAGCGCAGCCGTGAGGCGGTGCCGCTGGTGCAGCTGCTCCCAGCGAGCGAGTTCCCCCTCGACGCAGCGCGCGTGGCCGCCGCCCGAGCGGTCGCCGAAGGGATCGTGCGTGGCGGTGGCGAAACCGAACTGCCATCACGACTCGCCGAAGACCTGGCGCGCTGGGAGGCGGGGATCGCCGCTCGCAACCAGGCGGAGCGCGGTGATGGGCTGGAACTCTGGTCGGTGCTCCTTACCGCTGAGCGCGCCTACGACCAGGTGGGTGACGCACTGGTGGTGCTCGATGAGCCCGGCGAACTGCGCCAGGCCGCGGATGCACTCTCGCGTCAGACCGAGGAGCGCGCCGATGTGCTGCGTACGACACGCCTGCTGCCCGCAGGTTGGCCGTCACCGATCCCAGAGGGTGCTGCACTCATTGCGGCACTCACCACCGCCGGTCGTCAACGACTAGCGCTCACCTGGAGCTCTGATGCAACAACGCTGATTCGCGCCGAAGGTGACGACTCATTCGGCTGGCACGACCCAGTGGTGCCGAGCGGGCGATCGCACGCACTCACCGAGGGCCTCGAAACATGGCGTCGAGACAAGGCGCGGGTGCTGATCGTTTCGGAACAGGCGGCGCGCATCGCTGAGCTGATCACCGAGGGTGGTGAACGCGCGGTGGTGAGCGAAGGAATGCTCACGAACCCGAAGCCAGGCTCACTCACCATCCTGACCGGCGGACTAGACGGCGGATTCCAGGGTGGCGTCGATGGGTTGACGGTGATCACCGATCGCGAACTCTTCGGTGCGACGCGTGTTCGTCGACCGGCGGTGCACCGTCGCGGCATCACGCGAGAGGCGGCAGAGCGACTCACCCCGGGCGACTACCTGGTGCATGTGGATCACGGCGTTGGCCGGTTCGTGGGGATGCTGCGCCGCGGTGGCGACGGCGATCAGCGCGACTACCTCGAGATTGCGTATGGCGGCACCGATACGGTCTTCACCCCAGTGGAACAGCTGGCACGCATCGCGCGCTACACCGGCTCGGAGCATCCGCAACTCAGTCGACTCGGTGGTGGGGAGTGGCGCCGTGCGAAGGAGCGCGCCAAGAAGGCGGCCGATGATCTCGCCGATGAGCTGCTGCGCATCTACGCCGCGCGCGAGTTGGCGCATCGCCCGGCGATCACGCCAGGGAGCCCATGGCTCGCCGAGTTTGAGGCCGCCTTCCCGTATCGCGAAACGCCCGACCAACTCACCGCCATTGAGGCAACGAAGGGTGACCTGAGCCGACCGCGTCCGATGGATCGCGTGATCGTGGGTGACGTTGGCTACGGGAAGACCGAGGTGGCGCTACGTGCCGCCTTCGCCGTGCTCGAGGCGGGGCGCCAGGTCGCCGTGCTGGTGCCAACGACCGTGCTCGCCCTGCAGCACATCGAAACGTTCCGCCGCCGCCTCGCGGCATACCCGTTCAAGCTCGAGCTCCTCTCGCGCAGTGTCTCCGCGGCGCGACAGGCCGAGATCGTCGCCAAACTCGCTACCGGCGAGGTCGACCTGGTCGTTGCCACTCATCGGCTGCTGTCAAAGGATGTCGCCTTCAAGCACCTCGGCCTGCTCGTCGTCGACGAAGAGCACCGCTTCGGCGTTGCCGCGAAGGAGCGCATGAAGTCGCTCCGCGCCGAACTCGACGTGATGACCCTTACCGCTACGCCGATCCCGCGCACGCTGAACCTTGCCCTCTCGGGGATTCGCGATCTCTCGACCATTGAGACACCCCCAGAAGATCGCCACCCTGTGGCAACGCGCGTCACCGAGGCGAGTCTTGAACTGGTGCGCGATGCCCTGCTGCGCGAACTGGAGCGCGGTGGCCAGTCGTACTACGTGCATAACCGCGTGGAATCCATTGAAGCAGCAGCAGAGCAGATTCGCCGACTCGTTCCCGATGCGCGGGTAGTCGTCGGACACGGACAGATGGAGGAGCGCGCGCTAGAGCGCGTGATGGGTGAGTTCGTTCGCGGCGAGGCGCAGATCTTGGTCTGCACCACCATCATCGAATCGGGTCTCGACATTCCGAATGCAAACACGATCATCATTGATCGCGCCGATCGACTCGGCCTCGCGCAGCTCTATCAGCTACGCGGACGTGTGGGGCGGAGCAGTCGTCGCGCCTGGTGCTACCTGCTCTACCGACGCGAAGAGGCGCTCACTGATGATGCGCGCAAGCGCCTGAAGGCGATCTTCGATGCGTCGCACCTCGGCGCCGGATTCCAGTTGGCACTCGCGGATCTTGAGATTCGCGGCGCGGGCGACCTGCTCGGTGGCGAACAGTCTGGGCATATTGCGGCGGTCGGCTTCGATCTCTACTCGCAGCTCCTCGCCGATGCGGTCGAGGTTCGTCGCGCCAGCCGCGAGGGCCGTGAACCGACCCGTCGTCGCACCGCGGCACTCATCGACCTTCCGGTCTCCGCACACCTTGCCGACACCTATGTGGCCGACGAGGGACAGCGACTCGACCTCTATCGCCGCCTCGGCCTCGCCGACTCCGACGCCACGATCAACGCAATCGCCGAAGAGCTGCGCGACCGGTACGGTGCGCCACCCGCAGAGGCGGAGCGACTCCTCGAGGTGGCACGACTCCGCGCCGGCGCGAGCGAGGCGGGGCTCGCCTCACTCCTTATTGAGGAGGGTCGCCTGATCGTGCGCCTCGGCGAGCTGCAGCCTGGCCTTGCGGCACGAGCCTTGGTGGCAAACCCTATTCCAGCGCTCAGCATGAGCGGCAGCCAGATCCGCAGCCGGGAGCGGGTCACGGGTGGGGAGGCGTGGCGCCTTGCCGCACAACTCGTGCAGGGGATCGTGGCTGAGGTGCGCCGCTGGGAGGCGACGAACACGGCAGGCGCGCCGCTCGCGTAAACTCCCGCCGTGACCCCTGAACAGCTCTCCTCGAAGATTCGAACGATCCCTGACTTTCCGAAGAAGGGGATCGTCTTTCGCGATATCACCACCCTCCTGCAGGATGGTGAGGCCTTCGCCGCCGCCCTCGAGGCGATGACGGCACCGATCCGCGGGCTGAAGCCCGACGTGATCATCGGCATCGAATCGCGTGGCTTCATCTTTGGTGCCCCCATCGCCGCAACCCTTGGTGTCGGCTTCGTGCCAGTGCGCAAGCTCGGCAAGCTCCCCGCCGAAACGATCTCGGTGGAGTACGACCTTGAGTACGGCAAGAATGTTCTTGAGATCCATCGCGATGCGCTCCAGAAGGGTGCCCGCGTGGTGATCGTTGACGATGTTCTCGCTACCGGCGGCACCGTTGCTGGCACCGTAAAACTTGTCGAACAGCTCGGCGCCACCGTCGTCGGTATCAGCTTCTTGGCAGAACTCCCCGTCCTTGGCGGTCGCAAGCGACTCCCAGACGGCATCGTCTCGGCGATCATCGCCTTCTAATCGCCGGTATGGCGAAACGCCCAGCAAGCGATCGCCGAACCTTCCTTCGTAGCATCGCCAAAGATGGCGCCGCCACGGCCGGCTCACTCTTCGGCGCGATCGGCGCACTGCGCGGTCAGGCTGAGGCGATTGGCGCGGAACTACAAACTCCAACCCGTGAGGCAGGTGCCGAGCCAACGCGTCGACGCGCCGCGGAGACGCATCTCGATATGCCCGGCGACGCGGGCCTGATCAAGGCGGGAACTGCAGCACCAGAGCCGGCCTTCGCCTCACCAATTCGCGACGAAGAGGGCGCGGTGATTGTGCTCGACGTTCGCGCCCTCCCCGCAGTGATCGCCGAGCGACGCGCCACGAGTGCGAGCAGCATCGCCGCACTCCTCACGGTTGATGCCATTGCCCCTGGTCCGATTCGTGGTCTTGCCGCCGCCTTCGCCTTGGCCCTCGCTAGCGTCGGCTCCGCCGGCGGTCGTGTCGCACGCCTGCATGCCGCCGCCGCCGCACTTCGCAATGCCGCACCACTTTCGGGTTCACTTCACGACGAACTCGATGCGCTCCTTCCGGTTGCCTTGGGAGGTGAGAGCCTTGATGCCGCGATCGCCGCGCGCGCCGCAACACAGCTCGGGCAGCGCGCCGCCTACGGCAAGCGCATCGCCGCAACACTGAAGGGCGCTGGTCTTGCTCGCGGGACCACGATTGCCAGCGGCCCCGGCCTTGGCGCGACCGCGTGGGGTGATCTCGCCCCGCTCCATGAGGGCCTGCGCCACCTCCGCGTGCGCACGTTCACGATTGGCGCCGGCCCAACGGTTGATGTGCTCGGCGCACCACGACTCGGCGCCATTGATGCCGCCGACGCGGTGCGTGCCGGCCTCACTCCGCGACTCCTCGAAGATGGCCAACTCGCCAGTGAGATCGCGAACGCGGATGGCCCCATCGGCGCACTCATTCTTGGTAGCGATGCGGTCAGCCGCGCCGGCTACGCCGTGGTCCCAGCGGGTGGCGTCGGCCTCGCCGCCGCCGCGCTCTTCTCGGGTGTGCCCGTCTATCTCGTTGCCGGATCAGCAGCGACCGATCTCACCGGCGCCGAGCTGGCCAAGCGTGTTGACGCCGTGAACAACGCGGCGGCGCAACGCGGCGCTCCATTCGCCGCGCGTGGCATTACGAGTGGCGTGCAGGTTGCGGCACCACGAGTTGAGCTCTTGGCACTTGACGGCATTACGCTGATCGACTGATGAGCACCACGCCGATCGAGGTTTCGGCAACGCGTGATCGTGAGCTGGTGCGATCGCTCATCACTGGTGACCGCTGGATCACGGCGCACGCGTTGGCCGACCTTGACGACGGTGAGTTTCCGCGCACACGCTGCTACGTTGCGCGACGCGGCCTCACGCCGATTGCCCTCGGCATGGAGTACTCGGGGTGGGCGCCGCAGCCGCTCCACCTCTACGGCGAGCCAGAGGGGATCGCCACGATCTTGCAGCACGGGATTCGCCCACGCGCCGCCTGGGTGCCGACGCCGATGGGCGGGAATCCCGTTCTTGATCTCACCTACGAGACCGAGAAGATCAATCCGATGTTGCGCATGGGTCTGACGCGCGCCGAGTTCGTGCCGTACACCGGACCCGCTGCGGCGCTCGTTGTTCCCCTCATCCCTTCGGATGCTCCAGCGCTGAACCACCTCTACCAGTTGGGCTTCGCCGCATGGCTCCCGCCACTCGCAGTGGCCGAAGGGGTCTATCGCGGCATTCACCGCAACGGCAAGTTGGTGGCCGCGGCTGGCACCCATGTGGTTGGTCGACGTGAGCGCATCGCCGTCGTTGGCAACGTGCTCACGGCGAGCAGCGCGCGCGGCAACGGCTACGCGCACGCGAACACGTCGGCGGTGACCGATGCGCTGCTTGGATTCTGCGACGAAGTGGTGCTGAATGTGCAGCGCGACAACGCCACGGCGATCGCGGTCTATACATCGCTCGGCTACAGCGTGAAGGCCGAATTCGAGGAGCGGCTCGTGATCCGCCGCAGCGGCATTTCGGTGCCGCGCATGCTCCGGCGCCTCTTCGGTCGCTGAGCACGAATCACCCCTACATTCGTTCGCCCCCGAGCCCGCACGCTACGATGCCGCAGATGAGTAGTCGACCCTACGCGGTCGTTCTCGCCGGTGGCGGCGGAACGCGCCTCTGGCCCCTAAGTAGCCCGAACCGGCCGAAGCCGTTCCTCCCGCTCTTGCATGGGCGCAGCCCACTCGCCGTGACCCTCGAGCGACTCGCACCACTCGTCTCCAGCGACGACACCTACATCGTGGTGGCGGCGAGCCAGGTGCACCTCGTGCGCGAGTGCGCGCCGCAGATCGCCGCCGATCACATCCTTGCCGAGCCGGTCAGCCGCAACACGGGGGCGGCGGTCGCCCTCGCGGTGGCAACCATCGATCGACCCGACGACGCGGTCATGTTGGTGATCCCCGCAGACCATGCGGTGCGCGATGCCGACGCCTGGCGCACTGCGCTCGCCGCCGCAGCCGATCACGCCAGCCGCGAAGAGGGCGCCCTCTACACACTCGGCGTTGTGCCAACACGACCAGAGACAGGCTTCGGCTACATCGTCGC
>CAIJIA010000157.1 GCA_903820655.1 uncultured Chloroflexota bacterium | reverse complement strand
GGGATACTCCTGGCCCTTGGTGTGACGTTGAGCACTCGTGTGCCTCGCGCACTGCGCCAGCGCGGCTGGGAGGTGAGCGCCCTCGCCCTTGCCTGCTGTGCCATCGCGATCGCGCTCTCGGACGGCTGATCCATGAACATCATTCGCGCCTCGATGCGCTCGACCCAGTCTGGCTGCGGCACGCTCATTGTTGGGCTGATCATCCTCGGCGCAATCGGCTCGCTCTTTGACGGGGGATCCGATACCAGTACGCCACGGCCAAGTGCAACGGCCTCTGCCACGAGTGAACCTGAACCATCACCCTCGGTGGCGCCATCGCTACCGATCGCCCTCGAAGTTGATCCGCCGGCCACGGTCGTTCGTGGCGCGGAGATCGTCCTCACCGTGCGGGCGAGTGCCGGCTCCGAGTGCGAGATTGGGGTGCCTGAGCTGGCGCGTGAGGGGGAGACTCCAGCCGCGCTCTTTGTTCCCAGCGGCGGCGTGGCAACCTTCACCTGGCGAGCCGGCTCGACCAAGGGAGTCTGGTTTGTGACGGTGGTCTGCACCGCAGAGTTTGAGCGTGAGGCGCTCGAGGTCACCGTTACGATCAAGTAGTAGCGAACAGCTGCCTGCAGGCTTCATACTGCGGTGGTCAGTCTCCCTCGGGGGGGTAGCTCAGTTGGTTAGAGCTCCGAGCTTATATCTCGGCGGTCCCTGGTTCGATTCCAGGCCCCCCTACCAAACTCAGTTCAGTGCTTAGTTGCGCGCCCGCTTTGTCGTGCGTGTTCGGCTCGTACGTCGCGTAGGTGTCGTTCGCGACGGGCCACCAATCACGCTAACCTCGCCATCAGCCTCAAGAATCGCCAACTTGATCTGCGCAACGTTGCCAATGCCCACGCGCCGCGCCGCAAGGGCAAGATCGCTAGCGGTCATATTCGCCAGTGCGAGGCCCCTGCGCAGCGCGCGCCCATTGCGTGCCAAGAGAATCGGTTCACCCTCGATACCGCGCCGTAGCCGGGGGAAGCGCATCTCAACGATGTGGAGAGCGCGGGCAAGGATGAGCAGCGTTGCTGCGGCGACGATGCCACCTAGCAAACTCGTGTCGGCGCCGACCATGGCGTTCTGCAGCGAGTTAGCCAAGACGAGCAACAGGACCAGATCAATAGTGCGCAACTGCGCCGCCTCACCGCGGCCAAGCAGGCGCAATCCAACAAGAAGGAAGAGGTACACCGCTGCGGTGCGCAGAACGATCTCAAGCAGAAGTTCCATGGTCGGAGCATACTCCTCTCATGGCACGACCAATCGCCCTCGTTACAGGAGCCTCATCGGGCATTGGTGAGCGCATCGCCCTCCGCTTGGCATCGAGCGGTCACGACCTCGTTCTGGTGGCACGCCGGGGCGATGAGCTGGCGCGTGTTGCCGGGCTCGCCACCGCAGTTGGCGCTGCGAGCGAGATCATCGTCGCCGACCTCTCGCAGGCTGCCGATGTGGCAAAGGTTGAAGGCCGCATCTTGGATGCGGATCGACCGATCGAGATTCTTGTCAATAACGCTGGCTACGGACGGTTCGGCAAGCTCACCGAGCTTGATGGAGCCGGCGAAGCCAATGAGATCGCCGTCAACGTCGTAGCTGTAACCCTGCTCTCACGTGCCGCACTTGTCGCAATGGCATCGAGGAAACGCGGCGCAATACTAAATGTCTCTTCGCTCGCCTCCTTTCTCCCGTTTCCGGGCTTTACAACCTACGCGGCAACCAAGGCCTACATCCGTAGCTTCACGTTGGCGCTACATGAAGAGGCGAAGCCGTTCGGCGTGAAGGTGACCTGTGTGGCCCCTGGATTTACGCCGACAGGATTCCAGGAGCGCGGAGGCCTCAGCCCAACATCGGGCGTGCCAGGACTGCTGCTCACCTCAGCGGATATGGTCGCGCGCATTGCGCTTGAGGCACTGCGAGACGGTCGTGCCCTTGTGGTGCCTGGCTGGCTGAACGCGCTCTCTGCGCGCTTCCTTGGACTGATGCCGAGTGGTCTGCAGCGCCGCATCGGCGCGATTGGCTCCCGCTTCCCTCGTTAAGCGCGAAGGCTCCAGCGCGCACCAGTCGGCTCGTCGACTAACTCCACTCCAAGCGCCTCAATCGCGGCACGGAGTGCGTCTGCATCGCTGAATCGGCGCTCGGCACGGGCGACTGCACGGAGTGCGATCAGCTGTTCCACAGCTTCACCCACATCCACCCCAGGCGCCGATGTGGACACAGGAGCCAGCGCTTCGGATGGCGCAAGCGCGGCGCGCGGCGCACCGGCAGCAGCACCGAATCGAGCAGTGAAGACCGAGAGCGACTCTGTGGCGCCGCTATGCATCGCTGTTTCACCAATCCCTGGGATGCGAATCGTCACGGCACCCTTGCCGCCAACGGTGACGCTGTTCGCGCCAAGGTCGATGGTGAGGGCGGAGTGCTCGTCGATGCCCAAGATGGCGGCGCCATCAGGAAGTGTTCGCTCCAACTGCTGCAGGCGCCCTTCACCAATGAAGCAGCGTGAGGTGTCGTGTGTGGCACCCTCGTTGTTGTTCCAGTGGGGGACAATCGCAACAGCGAGGCCCGTCAGCGCACCGATGATGTCGAGTCCTTCAAGCCACACTGGGTTGGTTCCCGCCTTGTAGATCTCGTAGACCGGGATGGTGTGTCGCCCCGATGCTGCTGCGGCGGCCGACGATGCGATCAGCGTGGCGCCGTTCTGAATGCGCGTGACGAGCTGCTCAACGATCGGCGTGCCGCCCCAGCGACGGAGCGCACGCGATGGGGAGCCTGGCCCCAAGAAGATCAGGTCTGCAGCGTTGAGCCCGGCGATCGTTGGGGCGAGGGCGGACGGAGCAAGGTCGGCGCCGGCCCGATCTGTTTCTGGGAGGCCAATAACGGTCGTTGGAATGCCAACCTTCGAGCGGAAGAAGACGGCGATCTTCTCGCCCATCTCGGCGCGGTTCGTTTGAAAGTCATAGCTCCCATCAAGGGCAACGAGCGAGGATGGGGTGCTGCGCTTCGGTAGGGAGGCGACAAGGCTGCGGTGCAGCGGCGCCATCGATGGACCAATCTCACCCGAACCGATGAGGACGATTCTTCCTGGAGCCGTTTCTGCCGTCATGCCGTAAGTATGGCGCAGCCCCCAGTAGGATCACTGCATGGCAACCCTCTACCTCTCTGGCGGCGGACTCGGACGCTCGGCCCATGCATGGCCTGAGGCGCTGCACTGGCTCGCCGCGCAACCTGGCCCCTTGCTGCTCGCCTCCATCGCCTCAGACGATGATCGGCAGGCGCGCTCCCTCCAACAGCTCCTCGCCGCGGTTGGACGCGAAGCCACGCTCATCACCCATTTACCGCACGAAGCGACTGAGCCCGCAACGCTTTTCCTCTGCGGTGGCGACGCAACGGGCCTCCTTGATCAACCAGAGCGAGTGCGCGAACTCACGAACGTCATCACGCTGCCGCACCTCACGATCATCGCCGACTCAGCGTCAGCGATGGCGCTTGGCCGGCGCGCCGCTTCGTGCACCTGCGGCGGCCACCCCATTCGCGTGATTGATGGCATTGGCGCACTCGGCGCGTGGAGCGTTTTGGCGCACGCGAGTGGTGGCAACGATGAGCGGCTCTCCGAACTTGCCGATGCGGCGTTACCGAATGGCGGCCCACGACTTGCGCTGCCGACTGGAGCTGCAGTGGAGGTGCTCGGCCTTGGATCGCGCACATCGGGAGAGCCGGGTGGTCTTGACTTTAGAAGTGCCCCTTGGTCACAAGTGAGCGCACACCGCAGCGACGCGCGCTAGAGATCAGAATCGCTACGGCGCGCGCTTGTCAACGTAGCGACAACGCGTGCGAATCGGACAGCGTTCGCAATCTGGACGGAGCGCATCGCAGTGCCCTCGACCATGACGGATGAGCGCGACGTGCGCCTCATACATGCGCGACGGCTCAACCAGATCAAGCCAGGCATCATGAGCGAACTGCAAGCTCGCCTTTGGTGGCAGTAACCCGATCCGCTTTGAGACGCGCTCAACATGCGTATCTACTGGCATCAGCGGCACGCCGAAACAGAAGAGCATCACGATCGATGCCGTCTTCGGGCCGATCCCCGGAATGTCGGTGAGCCAGTTGCGCGCCGCCAGCGGCTCCATCGCTGTCAGAAACGTCAGGTCATACGAGCCGCTCTGTTCGCGCGTAGCGCGGAGTGCCGCCTTGATGCGCGGCGCCTTCTGCGCGGCAAGGCCGCCGCTCTTGATCACGGCGGCAAGGGAGCGCACCGGCGCCGCCTCAACTGCGGCCCAGTCTGGGTAGCGTTCGCGCAGCGCCGTAAAGGCTCGTTCGGCATTGGTGTCGCTGGTGTTCTGGCTCAGGATCGTGGTGACAAGCTCGCTGATCGGGTCCATTCGAGGTTTCCAGGCCGGGGTGCCGTAGAGGGTGGCGAGGCCCGATAGGGCGTCCTCCACCAGCCCAGGGCGACGCCGCTTGAGCTGCCTCACCCAGGCTTGCGCCGGGCTGGTTCGTGCGGAAACTGGCCGTTTTCGTGCGGGTGGCATGCCCGCATCG
>CAIJIA010000156.1 GCA_903820655.1 uncultured Chloroflexota bacterium | reverse complement strand
TAGCCAGGGGTGCGCTTTGGCGCCTGGCGACGGAGCGGCGAGGGGGTGGCTGCCCCCTGGGGCGGCTGTGGTTCGCTCATTTGGGGAGTGTAGGGGAGAGCCGCCGCCCCCTTGCGGGGTGCGACGGCTCTCTCCAGTGTGAAGGCGGGACTGGCCGAAGCCAGCCTCGCAGCGGAACGCTTAGGCGCGGACGGAGTTCAGTGACTCAGAGGTGGGGTACCCCTCTTTGGTCACCTGGGTTCCGTCGAGGACGCGATTGTCCTCGCCGCGGATGAAGGCCTCCACTGCGGCGTGAGCGACATCGTCGCGCAGCTGCATTGGTGGGCTCTTCATGAAGTACGACGAAGGCGCAACGAGCGTCCCCGCCAACTTGCGATCAAGGCCGAGCTTCGCGCAGCGAATAGCGTCCGTGATGACGCCGGCGCTGTTAGGCGAATCCCACACCTCGAGCTTCAGCTCGGCCGTAAGTGGCACACCGCCGAAGGTTGTTCCTTCGAGGCGAATGTTTGCCCACTTGCGGTCGAGGAGCCACGGCACGAAGTCCGAAGGTCCAACGTGCACCTGCTCGTCGCCGAGCTGCTCGTCGAGGATTGAGGTGACCGCGTTGGTCTTGCTGATCTTCTTGCTCTCAAGTCGATCGCGCTCCAACATGTTCTGGAAGTCGGTGTTGCCACCGAAGTTCAGCTGATAGGTGCGGTCGAGCTGCACACCACGATCGGCGAAGAGTCGAGCAAGAACGCGGTGCGCAATCGTTGCGCCAACCTGGCTCTTGATGTCGTCTCCAACGATTGGGAGTCCGGCTGCGGCGAACTTCTTCTGCCACTCTGGCTCGCGACCAATGAAGACAGGGATTGCGTTCACGAACGCGCATCCGGCCTTGATCGCCTGCTCAGCGTAGTAACGAATTCCCTCTTCGCTGCCGACCGGAAGGTAGGCAACGAGCACGTCGACCTTGCGCTCCTTGAGCACAGCGGCAACGTCCACAGGCTTCTCTGGCGACTCGATCACCACGTCCTTGAGGTACTTGCCGATGCCGTCGAGCGTTGGTCCACGCTGAACGATCACGCCGGTCGTTGGGATCTCCTGGAAGGTCCAGGTGTTGTTTGGCTCGGCGCCAAGTGCAACGGAGAGATCCTTGCCAACCTTGGTCACGTTGACGTCGAACGCCGCAACGTAGTCAAGATCGCGCACGTGATAGCCACCGAGGTCGACGTGCATCAGTCCTGGGACCTTTGCATCGTTCGCCACGTCGGCGTAAAAGTAGCGGCCCTGCACCAAGCTGCTGGCGCAGTTACCGACGCCCGCGATTGCGACGCGGATCGGATTCGTTGCCTTGATCGGCGTGGTTGGCGCCGGTCGGGCGTTCCACTGGGCGCGAGGCCCGTTCATCTCTACCATTTTCCTGTTACCCCTTTCTCTGTCGCCTTCGCGACCTTTCCGCTTTGCGAGCCCACACCTGTGGGTCCGCCTTCACTAACCGCCCGTTTCACGCCAGGCGGCGAGCATTCAATTGGCGCGCTATGCGCGGCGCCTGGTGGTTGGCAACGCGGCGCGAATAAACACGATTCGCTGCAGCACGGTGACGGCTGAGAGAGCAACGAT
>CAIJIA010000155.1 GCA_903820655.1 uncultured Chloroflexota bacterium | reverse complement strand
GCGTGGATGATTGGCACCGCCATCTTCCCGCCGATGAAGATCAACACCAGCGCAAGGCCTGGCGTGAGGTAGTGGAAGCGATCCTTTGCGTCGGCGAGCAGGAAGTAGAGCGAACGCAGACCAAGGATGGCGAACGCGTTGGAGGTAAACACAACGAATGGATCCTTGGTGATGCCGAAGATCGCCGGAATGGAGTCAACGGCAAAGACGAGATCAATGAGGCCGATGACAACGATCACCAAGAAGAGCGGCGTCCACTTCATCTTCCCGTCGTGCGGCAGACGGAATCGATCGGAGTCATAGTCGTTACTGACGTGGATGAAGCGCTTAGCAAACCGGATCGCACCTGGCTCCTCGTCGCCCATATGTCCGCCGCTACGCAACATCTGGATTCCTGTCACTAGCAGGAAGATGCCGAACCCGTAGAGCACCACTTCAAATCGCTCCACGAGCGCTGTACCAACAAGGATCATGGCGAAACGCAAGACGAGCGAGATAATAATCCCGTAGATCAGCGCCTTCTGCTGCAGCTTCTTCGGCGTCTTTAGCGCTGCAAACACCATGGTGAAGACGAAGACGTTATCTATTGAGAGCGAGTACTCCACGAGATATCCGGTGAAGAAGGTGATCGCCGTCTCAAGGTTCTTCTCAATCGCAACTCCAATGCCGAACACCACAGCGAAGCCAACCCACATTGCCGTGAAGAAGAGGGCCTCGCGCGGGGCAACCACATGGGAGCCCTTGCTCTTGAGCCAGAAAAGGTCAACAAAGAGGGCGATCGCCATGAAGGCGACAAAGCCACCAGCAAGGATCAGATCCATGGCCCCTCCACGCATGCAACTGGCTCAACCGAGACCGTAGGTAAATCATAGCGGAGGGGGTCTACTGGCCAGCCTCAGGCAGGAGGGGGAGGCTGGAGCCGATGGTGAGGATTGAACTCACGACCTGCTGTTTACGAAACAGCTGCTCTACCACTGAGCTACATCGGCGCCGGAGGAGGATTGTAGCGGAGCGTCAAGTGTGCGCGCTTTGCCTGCGAGCCCAGACCCTCTGAGCGGTAAGGGTGCTACAATCGCGCATAGGTGCGTCACTTCAGAAGTCTCCCAGGGGTAATCTCTTGGTCCATCGTTGGCCTCCTCGTGGGACACCAACTTGCCTACGCGTTCGTCTTCCGCGACCCCCACGTCCTCGCGCATGCACTCGCAGACACAGGGCACACGTGGCTGGCCCTCCTCCCGATCCTCGGCGGGGTTGCGCTGGCGATCTCGCTGGTGCGGACCATCAACACGCGTGACGAATCGTCATCGTTCCGTCATCGAGCGGCGGCACTCATCGTTGTTCAGTTAGTTGCCTATGTGGCGATCGAGATCGTCGAACGGCTTGCCCACGGAGCACTACCTTCCGATCTGCTCGCCGAGATCACGTCGCTACAAGGAGCGCTTCTCTTCTTCGTCGGATTGCTCCTGCAAGTGGCAACCGCGCTCGGCGTCGTCCTCCTCTCGCGCGGCATTGCCCGCGCAGCTCGATATCTCCTTCGAGCGGCGCGTCCGACTGAGAGCCATAGAACCGAGCGACTGCTCCCTGCGAGCGACCCGCGACGCATCGTACGTGCCCTGTCGCTGCAGCCAGTACGAGGGCCGCCGCTTCTCGCTTGACCTGTTGCGCGTCGATCCATGTCGTCGGCGCTTATCACGTGAAGTAAGGAGAGAAACATGAATCAGACGATTGCTCGCCGTGCGGCGAGCGCTCTTGCCGTGCTCGCGCTGTTGCTCGTTTCGGCGATGCCAGTTGCGGCACATGCGACGTTCCCCGACGGCTCAGACATCCCGCAGGGCGGCGACGGTGCCGTGATCCATATCAGGATCCCGCACGGGTGCAACGGCGCACCGACCGATGCGGTCTCGGTGCAGCTCCCCGATGGGGTCGTGAATGCCAAGCCAGAGGCGCTCGCGGGATGGAAGGTTGCGACTGAACGCGTTGCTTCGGCGCCCTACACCCTCTGGGGAACCACCTACACCGATCGAGTTGGCGTGGTGACCTGGAGCGGCGGATCGCTTCCGGCAGATCAATACCTTGATTTCGGGATCAGCGCCGTCTTCACGATGGAGCCAGGCGAGTACACGGTGCCGGTGACGCAGAAGTGCGGAGCAGACACCGTCGCCTGGATTGAGATCCCAGGGGCCGGCCAGACGGAGGATGATCTCGAGCACCCTGCTCCGACGATCACTGTCGTCGCCGCCGCTGGCGATGGAAGCATGGGTGGTGACATGAGTGGCAGTGGTGGTGCGTCAACCAGTTCGTCGACATCGACGGATCTGCTGGCCTACGTCGCCATCGTGGCCGCACTCGTCGCCCTCGGCGTAAGCGTCTCCTCGCGACGAAGCAACGCCGCGAAGCGCTGAGTCGGCAGCACACTCGAAATCGATGACGGGCGGCCGTCGAGATCGACAGACGGTGAGGAGGCCTTTCGGCCTCCTCACCGCGCTGCTCGCAGTTGCCTGTTGGTCGCTCTCGTTCGCCACACCCGTTCTCGCACACGCAGAGGTGATCGACACCAGCCCGGGTGACGGAACGGTGGTCACGGCCCCGCCCGCCGCATTTTCGATCACCTTCAACGAGGCGGTGGGCGTGGAAAGCGATAGCGTCAAGATCTACAACGCGGCTGGTCGCCAAGTCGACTCCACTGCGGAATCTGTCGCCGGCACTACGTTGACGCAGCCGCTCGACCCGCTCCCGTCGGGGTGGTATCTCGCCACCTGGCGCGTGATCTCATCCGACGGACATGTGGTGGAGTCTGCGGCGTCATTTGGCGTCGGATCTGCGGATGAGGCGTCCAGAAAGGCGGTGCTCGCCCTCCGCAGCTCTGAAGCTCCTCTGTTTTGGGCAGTGCGATTTGCCGCCGATCTCTCGCTCCTCGTCGCAGTCGGCGCACTCTATGCCTGCGTTGCATTGCGCGCCAAGGGTCGCAATGTGAGGCGGTTCGCCATCGGCGCGGTCACCCTCGCTGCGTTCGCGTCGCTCCTCTGGGTGGCGATGCAGGTACTGCTCGGAGGGGCGGCATGGCTGACGACGGGGAACGCGCTTGGCGGCATCGCGCGGGTCCTGCTTCTGAGCGGAGCTTCAGTCGCCTCGAAGCGAATGCCTCGCGTCGCTGTTGGGCTTGCGCTCGCGGCACTTGCGACGCTCGCCGTTGGCGGCCACCCAGGTGCCGCTGCCACATCCTCTGCGCTCTTGGTTGTTCATCTCGTTTCGGCCGCACTCTGGATCGGCGCTGCTCCGGCACTCGTCGTTGCGTATTTGGATCGAACCGTGGATGACCCCTCGATGCTCGAGACGATCCTGCGGTTCTCGCGAAGCTCGGCCGTGGCGATTGCGTTCGTGTTCGGAGGCGGCATCGTGCTCGGGTGGCTCCTCACTGATGGACTTGCGGGCGGCCTCTCCGCGTATGTGTTGCTTCTGTGCGCGAAGTTGCTGCTGGCGGTCGCAGCACTTCTCGGTGGAGCGTTGATGCGGCGTCGGCTGCGCGCTGGGACCGCGAGCCGCACGTCGGCCGCCCGCCTCTTCGCGCTCGACACGGTTACGGTCGTGGCGATCGCCGCGCTCTCGGCCGGCCTGACGCTCGGGTCGCCGCACGCGGGTCATGCGGGCCATTCTGGGCATTGCGTCGCCACGATCGAAGGTGCGACCGTCAGCATCACGTTGAGTCCCGGAACGATCGGCGCGAACCGCGTCCTCATCTCCGGCGTCGCGCAAGCGGAGCGCGTGCGCCTTGAAACCTCCTTTCGGCCAAAGAGCGAGCGACTTGTAGCCGAACTGGAGGCTTCATCGGGCGCGTGGCAAGGCGGAACTGTATTCCCTGTCGCAGGCACGTGGGAGGCAACGCTTGTGGTCGGGAAAGATCAGTTCACCGAAGTGCGCGGCTCTTGCACGCTGGAGATCGCCCCGTAGTGACTCAACGAGCGACGCACACTGCCATCAAAGTTTCTACCCTCGTCTCGTTGGGCTAAATGTTGGGTACGTTGGGTAGAAATAGGTCCCGAACCTGCTGTTTCTGTGCTCAAAACGGCCCCGTAACCCGCTTGCCGATGTTTACGAAACAGCTGCTCTACCACTGAGCTACATCGGCGCCGGAGGG
>CAIJIA010000154.1 GCA_903820655.1 uncultured Chloroflexota bacterium | reverse complement strand
TGTTCTCCTGTCAGGCCGCTGGCGGTTCTTCCGTCAGCGTGCCGATGTAGTCCCAGCCAAAGGCTGGGGGGTGGTTAGCGTCGAAGTCCGAGCTTCTCGGAGAGCGCGGCGTAGCGCGCTGCATCTTCACGCTTGAGGAATGTCAGCAGTCGACGTCGCTGACCGACGAGCTTCAAGAGCCCGCGGCGCGAGTGGTTGTCCTGCTTAAAGGTTTGCAGGTGCGCCGTCAGTCCCTGAATGCGCTCCGTGAGGAGTGCGATCTGAACGTCTGCGGACCCGGTGTCAGTGCCGTGACGCCCGTTGTCTGCAACGATGCGTGCGGTTGTTGCTTGGTCTAGTGGCAAGTGGTGGTTCTCCTTACATCGGAGGTGCTCCAAGGGCACCCCTCATCTCTTCATCACATCTTGGATGTGCATAGGGTAGCAAATCTACGCCTGGAGGCTCCCCCCAAGCAGGGCGACCCGTATCGGACCCCCCTCAAAGCGTCGATCTGCCGACTCTGGTCGCACGAGCGTGATGGTCAGCCCATCCGCATTGACACGTACGGTGGTGAGCCGTCCCACGAGGGGAAGTCGTCCCTCTGGGCGCCCCGCAACCCCAACGCGAGCCCGATACACCCCTGGGGGTGGGACGGCAGCCTCGCTGGCCTGGAGGCGAACCTGGTCACCGTGGAGCGTGCCTACGAGGGCGTAGGGTCGAGCGAGGAGGCGCGCCGCCCCTGTGAGGTCCCCACCGATGATCGCCTCTCGGATGCGGGTGCTCCGAATCGGGGCTCCACCAGCGGTTGCCTCGGCCACCGGGTGCACCTGCAGGCCGTGAGCGGCGCCCCAGGCGCGAACGTTGGGCAGCGTCCCCTGGCGGCCCTGACCGAAGGCAGATTCTGGGGAGAGGACGATGCTCTTCGCCGCCGTCACCCCAACTAGACGTTCGATGAAGCGCTCCCACGGCGTGTCACGCGTCTCTGCCGTAAAGGGGAGGTCGCACCAAAGGTCAACGCCCGCCGCAGCCATGCGGAGCTCAAGCTCGCCTGCGTCGAGGAGCTGGAGGGGGGTTGCGCCCCGCATCAGAAGGTCGGGGTGTGGGGTGAAGCCGATATGCACGCGCTGGAGCCCTGCCGCCCGGGCAAGTCGCTCAGCGGCGGCGAGCAGGAGCATATGCCCTCGATGCAGCCCATCAAACACCCCAAGGGTGAGGACCGATCCAGGAGCGCCTTCTACGGACGCAACGTCAAGCGCCAACTCGTCCCAACCGACCACCCGCTTCACAGGCGTTGCCCTGCCAGCGCGTTTGCTTCAATGAAGACGCGTTCAGGTTGCGCGCCGAATGCCGTGCGACGACCGAACGCAGCGATCGCGCCATGCACATGCAACCGTAGTGGGCTCCCCTCTGCCGTCTCCTGGCCGGCGCTGTCTAGCATGCCGACGGGGAGTGCGATGCCGTCGCGCAGCAGCGCCGCACCCTTCTCACCGACCTCTGTTGCGGCGATGTGGTCGAGCCCAGCGTCGAGTGGCAAGAGCAGGTCCCGCAGCTCACCCGCTAGTGCAGCGGCGGCGATCTGCTCCATGGTGTGCGCCTCCCCCACTGCAAAGACACCAGAGCCAACGCGACGAAGCGCGACGAGGTGTGCCCCACTCCCTGAATCGCGGCCAAGGTCCCGTGCGATCGCGCGAATGTAGGTGCCGGAACTCACATCAAGCCGTGCATGCATGAGCGGCTCCTCGGCATGAGAGCCGTCCCAGCTGAGCAGGTCGAACCGCTTGATCTCAATCGGACGCGGTGCAAGCTCGACGACCTCCCCTGCACGCGCACGTTCGTAGGCGCGTACGCCGTCTGTGCGCTTTGCGGAGTGCGATGGCGGCACCTGCTCTAAGGCGCCCCGATAGCGTGGCAGCAGCGCATCGATTGCCGCCTGCGAGGGTGGTTCTCCAGGGGCCCCGATGCGCTCGCCATCGAGATCATCTGTTGTGGTTGCGCCACCAAACGAGAAGGTCGCCTCGTAGCGCTTCTCGCCACCGAGATGCATGCTCGCTAGGCGCGTCGCGCGGCCAAGGACGAGCACTAGGAGGCCCGTGGCAAACGGGTCGAGCGTGCCACCGTGGCCGATACGTGGTTGGCCCGCCATCCGGCGGATTTTGGCGACGATGTCGTGGCTAGTTGGGCCATTCGGCTTATCGACGAGAAGGACCCCGTCAATGCCCGGCGTGCTCGGCCGTCGCCGCGCCATTCGCTCAGCCCGCTACAACGTGCGCGCGAAGCTCCGTCACGCGCGCCAGCACCAAGTTGGATGCCTCGCTCACGGGGCGCTCAATCGTGGCTCCAGCGGCACGCGCATGGCCGCCACCACCGAATGCACCTGCGATCGCGGTGGCATCAGGACCATCCCCTTTTGTGCGGACAGAGATGCGCGCGGTGGTCGGGCCGTCCTCTTTAAAGAAGATCGCAACGTCAGCCTCTGCTACCTGCGCGAGTGCGTCGACAATCCCCTCGCTCATCTCGAGCGTTGCTCCTGTCTCGGTGAGGTCAGCCAGCATCATCGTGGCGAAGACGGTGCGGCCATCATCGGTGGTGTTCATGCTCGCCAACACACGAGCATGCAGTTGCACCTGCGCAAGCGGCTTAGACCGATAGATCTTGCGGGAGATCTCACTGATAGGCGCGCCTGCCGCAAGCAGGAGGCCACCTACCTCAAGGGTTCGGGGAGTCGTGTTGCCATGCTGAAAGGTGGCGGTGTCCATGATCACGCCGGCTGCGAGTGTCGTGGCGATCCTTCCCTGATCTGCGGAGAGATCAGCCTTGAGCGCGAGCGCAATCAGGCTGACCATTTCGCAGGTTGCCGCAGCATGGGCGTCAACCCAGGCGAGGGGCCAAGTCGAATCGTTGGAGACATGGTGATCAATCAGGATGCGTGGC
>CAIJIA010000153.1 GCA_903820655.1 uncultured Chloroflexota bacterium | reverse complement strand
TGGTAGAACGAAGAAGGCGATGGCGAGGATGGCAACGGCGGTGACTGTTCGAGTGGCCGTGTCGCGTCGTACGTATCGCATTGCAACGAGCACGGCGGCGGCGATCGCCGCGCTGCCGATAGCGACTCCTGGGATTCCAATGAGCGGAAGTGGGTCGATGTCGGAGGCCCATCCGCTCGCATCAACGACTGCGCGCCCGCCGACTGATATGAGCGCCCAGGGGTTCCAGGCATTCACCGAAAGGTATGGATAGCCGCCTGCCGCCTCTGCGATCTTGGCGAGCACGTCCGGAAGTGTGAGCCCGAACGGGAGGGCGGCGAGGGCGATGGTGGCGGCGCCGGCGAGGCCCGCTACGACGAAGGCCCAGGGGTCGCGCGCCGACCGTGCGCGCACAAAGGCGAGCATGCCAACGATTGGGATCAAGATGCCGAACTGCGGCTTGAGCACCGCCGCAAGGGCGGCAAAGATCGCACCGCGAACAGTTTGACCACGGATGAGCGCGGAGAGCGAGTAGAGGAGGGCGGCGGTTCCAATGGAGTCAACCTGCCCCCACACGGCCGAGTCGAGCCAGACCATTGGGCCGACTGCCATGGCGACAGCGGCGGCGATCTGACCCCGACGTGGGGCGCCGAGATCGGCGGCGAGTCGCGCCGTTGCAAGTACCAGCAGTCCGTCGGCGAGGATCGCTGGAAGCTTTACGAGCGCCCCTGGGTCAGTGCTGCCAGTGATGAGTGCACCAACCGAGCCGAGTGCCCACAGGATCCACATGTAGCCGGGGAGATAGTCGACAAAGATTCCGCGTGTGTAGAAACCCCACGGTCCGCGGGTCCCCAATTCAGACGCCCATGCTCGGAATGAGTTGAGGTCGGCGGAAAATCCAGCGTCTGGAGGGAGTGCGACGTATGCGATGATCACCCGCAAGAGAATCCCGAGCGCAGCGATCAGCGCAATGGTGCGAAGGCTGACCTGTTCGGTTGGTCGACGGGCCGTCTGAGAAGTCATCTGCCGAGTGTAGCGGTGAAGGGGGTTGTGGAAGGTGCCACTGCAAGAGCTCTCACTCTTCTTCCCGTGCCACAACGAGGCCGACAACCTTGAAGCGCTCGTTGCCGATGCGCTCGCGGCACTCCCCGCTCTTGCCACCACCTATGAGGTCATTCTCGTTGACGATGGTTCGCGTGATGACACCGCTGGTGTAGCTGAGCGCCTCGTACAGCGACACGGCGGAATCGTGCGTTTGGTACGCCACGACGTAAATCGCGGATATGGTGGCGCGCTGCGCTCAGGCTTTGCAGCGGCACGGTACGACTATCTTGCCTACACCGACGGGGATCGACAGTTTCGTGTGGCTGACCTTACGCGCCTTGTTGAGTGTGCTGAGGCTACGCATGCCCCGGTTGTTATTGGATATCGCTTACAGCGCGCCGATCCGCTGCTGCGTCTCATCTACGCCACGTTCTATCGTATTGCGAACCGTATCTGGTTCGGACTGCGTGTCCGTGACGTTGATTGCGCGGCAAAGCTCTTTCGTCGTGACGCGCTGCGGGGAATCAGCGTGCACTCTGATGGCGCCTTCTTCTCCGCGGAGCTACTTATTCGGTTGCGCCTTGCTGGAGTGAAGATCTCTGAGGTTGGCGTGCCGCACTATCCGCGTACCGCTGGTTCACCAACGGGGGCGCGCCTCTCAGTTATTGCGCGAGCTATTCGCGACTTCTGGTCGCTGCGGATTGGGCTTTGGGCGAACCGCTCCCGAACGCTTGCGCGCGGTCGCGCACTGCTCAACGACAAGCACTAGCGCGCCGGGGGTGGCTCCTCGCCGTCGAGCGAGTTAACAAAGTCACGGAAGAGTGAGAGTCGCTCCTCTTCAGCCGCCTCTGGAACGATCCCTTCTGCTGAGAGCAGTTCTGCAGAGATAAAGATTGGGGCTTCGGCGCGTAGTGCCAGCGCGACTGCATCGCTTGGCCGCGCGTCGAGCTCTGCCTCTTCTCCGCTTGGGGCAATCATCACCATCCGCGCGCGGAACGTCTCTTCGCGAACCTCAATGATGCGCACCTCGCGCAGTGTTGCCCCTAGGGCGCGAATGGCGCGGAGCGCCGTGTCGTGCGTTAGTGGGCGTTCTGGTGTGATGCCCTGAAGGTGATAGGCGATGGCGCTAGCCTCGCTGGGTCCGATCGGAATCGGCAGGTAGCGCGCCTCTTCGGCGTCGCGAAGGAGCAGCACGTGCGTTCCAGAGATCATCTGGATTCGCACCCCCTCAACCACCGCGCGTCGTAGTTCCATCGCTCTATGATCGCACGCTTACGGCGTGGGAATCGGGGTCTCGATCACTGGATCAGGCGTTGGGTCGACGCTCGCCCCTGGCTCTTGCGTGACCGGTTTTCCAAGTACGGCGCTACGAACGCGTCCCGCCTCAGCCCAGACAAACGTTGGCGCCCCGCCGTCGGCGGCTGGGAGGATGTATCCGCCGAGAATCTCGCCGACTGGGTCGGCACCATCGCTGATGATGTACTGCGCCAGCATCGCGCCGGATGATGCTTTGCTGTACGCGATCACTCGGTGCGCGCTGCTATCCCAGACGTAGATGATCCCCGTGCGGCTTGCCCCTGCGGACATAAGGAGCGTTGGGGTGAGGAGGGGACGGAGCAGCTCGTCGCCAATTTCCGCAGGGCTCCAGTCGTCTGGCGCCCCGCCGGAGTAGCGGCGCAGAACGCCGCCGCTCGTCATATACACGTCGCCGTCGATTGCGATGCCTGTCATCGCGCCGAGCGACATCGGGTTGATCAGATACGCCGTTGGAGTCGCGGGGTAACCCGTGCCGTCGGGGGCTGGCTGGTAGCGCAGGATCTGACGCGCAGAGGGGTCAACCACATAGAGGCGATAGAGCCCCGTCCCCGAGTCAGCTGCGAATCCGATGATCGCCTTGACATCGCTCCCCCACAACTCGCCGTCGCGAACGCGAAGCTTGACCAGTGTCCCCTTGCCGGCCCCGTCGGATGGGCGCCAGCGCCAGAGGTTGGAGGAGGCGTCGAACACCACGAGGTCTGGTCCAGCCGCGGCGAGAAGAAGTGCACGGCCCGTGCGCGTGCCGTACAGGTCGAACCCTGGTTGGTACACCACGGTTGCGCGCCCACGCTCGGCATCGATTCGGTACACCGCGCCTGTCACCTTATCGATCACATATGGCAAGCCGTCCGGCCCTTGAACAATCGCCTGAATCTCAACGGTTGCGCCCGCCGCTTGAAAATCAAAGAGCCCGATTGGCGTTGTAGCGTTCACCAGGAAGATTTTGTTCAGTGTCTCTGTGGCCTGCGCTCGGAGCGATGTTATTTGGGTGAGCGGGCTGCCGCCGGCCTCTGCGAGATTAAGGTTGGCAACCGCGGCCAGCAGCAGACTCTTCACGCGTGCGGGGTCATTAACGAGAAGGTTGGTCTGGGGGTCAAGCGCTTCGGTAATGCCGATCTCTGCGCTTCGTAGCGCCTCGCGGGCCTTCGCCGCCGAATCAAGCTCGGGTGTTGACCCGTTCAGCACGAGCGCTGTTGCGCCACCAACGCCGGCAACCAGCACCGCTGCGAGAAGGATTGCGGCTGAGCGGCGTCGGCGTGCGCGTTGCACGTCTTGCTCCGCCTGCTCGTCGCCTCCTTTTGCTGCGTGGAGCGTTGGCTCACTTGGGGTAATCGTTAGCCATGGAGCCCGGCGTTCAATCTCATTCGCGATGCGCGCAACGGCGCGCTGCCAGAACGACGTTGACGTTGCAGCGCGCTCTCGCCACGACCGCTCGACTCGTGGCTCGGCTGCGACCCGATGCTCAGCACGCAGCCGCGCCTCCGCGCGTGCAGCTTCTTGTGCTGCGCGCACGGCTTCGCTTGTGCGCTGGTCTCGCGCTGGCGGTGGTTGGCTCTTTCCTCGCGCACGTGCCTCCGCCCCGCTTCGTGCACTTGGGCGTCGCGCGTCGATCACTGCCTGCGCTGCGGTGTCAATCGGCTCATACGGTCGCGTGTGGGCGTCAGGCCGATTCGGGTCGGCTTTCGCCGCCGCTGGTTTCGCGGCAGCGATGCGCGCCTCTCGCTCAAGGTTCCCCTCTTCCCAACGTGTGCGCGCGTTGATCTTTGCAACGGCAATCGGATCGGTCGGAACGTTGATGAGCGTGTCTGACTCAGGCGTGGCTCGCGCAACAACCTTTCGCACGGGCAGCAGCACTTCGAGGAGCACTGCTGGGTAGGCAAGAGGCGCAAGCACACCGCTTACGGGCGTGTGTGTTTTCACGGCACGCTTCGCCTCTTCTGCTGTGATCGCCATCGCGACGCGGTCTTCGGGCGACATCGAGAGTCGCGTCGCGGAGATCCCGCCGCGCTCCAGCGTGCGCGATGATGCGCCGGGTGCTTCGTCGGGCAACATGATTGTTGTCATGCGGCCCTCTGTGGTTCGGCGGGCAGCAATCGCTACACCGCTCGTGCGCGCGACTAGGACCTCGTTGCGTGAGAGCGCCACGAGCCCAACTGCGACGCTTTCGCCGAGCCGCTTCTGCGCAGCTGCGAGTGCACGACGCGCTCGTTCGGCGGGGCTCGCCGAAGCGTCGTTGTCATAAAGGTTTAAGGTTTCGTTCGCCGCTTTCTGTAGTTGGTCAGCTGGAGCGCCGGTGAGTAAAATCAGTACAGCGCGCGTGCCGAGTACGCGCTCTTCCGACGGCCCTTTCGGTGTGCGTGCAAGTAGAAGCCAGCCTGGTCCGAACGCTGGCTCGGCCGCTGTGAGCACTGCGGGGTGAATGGTTTGTTCGGTGTGGTCCATCTGTTCAGAATACGCTCAGTCTTGCTCGCTGCCTGGGGTGGCAATTCGTACCGTTAGGCCAATTGAGCGTTCGCCGCTGGGGCGCTCACTAAAAGCGCGAGCGAGCTCTGCGCCGCGAAGGTGGAGCTCTTGCGCCGCCACGGGGTTCCGTGCCTCAACAATGAGCCGGCCGCGCTCGATAGCGACAAGGTGGCTCACAGGGGCAAGGTGTGGCGCCACTTCGCGCAGCAGGTCACCAAAGGCTCCCATCGTTCGTGCGAATCGCAGCTCCTCTTCAAAACCTAGGGCGCGTGCCGCTTCGGGGAGTAGGCCAGCGAGCCCCTCTGGTCGCCCTTTTCGCGTGCGCTTCGTGCTCACGCTGCCACCGCGCTGCCGTGTGGGCCGCGTTGAATCTCGC
>CAIJIA010000152.1 GCA_903820655.1 uncultured Chloroflexota bacterium | reverse complement strand
TTTCGTTGATCGGTTTGTTGAACTTGCCGCCGACATCAACCTCGCCATGCCACGGCACGTTCTCGAGCTGTGCGGGCGACTACTCAACGAGGCGAAGCGCTCTGTGAACGGCAGCAAGATTGTCGTCGTTGGCGTCTCGTTTAAGCCGGACGTACGCGATGCAAGGAACTCTCCCGCCGCCGACGTGGTGCACCTGCTTCGCGGCGAGGGAGCCGATGTGCGATTTGTTGACCCGCACGTGATGAAGTTCACCGACGCCAAGGGCGTTGCTGTTGAGCGCATTGACACGCTCACCGCGGCAATTGCTTGGGCAGATCTTGCCGTTGTCGTTACCCCACACAAGGCACTAGAACTTGGCGAACTCTTCGCCAGTAAGCGGCTCGTGGTCGACACCGTGAACGCCTCGTCGCGGTTCCCCCATGATCGATCACTCGTGCTGCGCCTCGGTGACGGGAGCGCGCGACCGCAGTCATAGCGGTCTCTTTAGCGATCGGCCTCACTTCGCAACGGGGCGGAGGTCACGCGGTGCACAACGTCGGCGTAGATCGCACCGATCGCCTCCCAGCTTCGTTCTCGGCGTACCCACTCCTGTGCCGTCTGGCCGAGATTCACTCGTACTTCGGGCGCCTCAATCAACTCGCGGAGTACGCGGGCAAGGTCAGCCGGGTTTTCGGGAGTTGCAAGTCGCCCCGTTTCACCATCTCGAACCACTTGGCGGATGGCGGCAACATCTGATGCCACAACGCAGCGCCCCATCGCCATCGCCTCGTACGGCTTCAGCGGCGTAACCAACTGGCAAACACGGTCTGCTGTTCTTGGTACGACGAAGAGATCAATCAGTGAGTGATAGCGGCGCACTTCGGCGTGTGGAACGCGACCAGGCATCACGACCAGATCCCCAAGGTCCGCCTCCTGTATGGCAGAGGAGATGCGGCCCGCATCTGCGCCCGATCCAACGATCAGCAGTCGGAAGTCGACCCCCTGGTCTCGCAAAAGAGCCGCCGCGCGAACGAGGTCGGGGATGCCCTCGTATTGAACGAGAGAGCCGATGTAGCCAAGCACAGGGACCCCTGCAGGAATACCGAGTTGCGCGCGAAGCGCGCTGTCGGGCGCCTGCGGCATAAAGTTCGAAACGTCAACGCCGTTAGGAACAACGAAAACGCGATCGCCAGGAATGCCGCGCGCAACGATCTCATCTCGCATCCCGTCAGAGAGGGTGACTACCGCATCTGCATTGCGCATGGTGCGCGTTTCAGCATCGCGCCAGCGTTGGTAGAGCTCCGATGTGTCAGCGCCGACACCCGCCCGTGAGACCCACGTCTCCTCGAGGAATCCGCGAACCTCGTAGATCATCTTGCGCTTACGGGAGCGTGCCACTGCGAGCGCAGTGGCCGCGGTGAGATATGGGGTGGTGGAGATCAGCACCCCTGAACCACTCTCGTCAACGACACGCGCCAGCCCTGTGGCTGTCGCAGCGCCGAGTTCGTCGGGGGAGAGATCTGTGCCAGTGCCGCCGATCCGCCAGACGTCGAGGTTGCCGAGGTGGCGCCGCTCCGGGCGATCAAGTCGGCGAGAGCCCTGGGGGAATCCCGCCGCCGTTACCGCCTGAATGCGCAGCCCAGCACCTTGTAGGCCGAGTGCGACCGATCGACTGCGTAGGGTGTAGCCAGACTGAATTTCAGGGAGGGCGTTGACCCAGAGTGTTGTCACCAGATCCTCCGCAACGGGGGTAGAAGGCACTGGAGGCTCTGGCATCACTGGCCGCCAATTCGCATCGTATTGTCCGAGCTTGCCAACAGCGTCTGAGAGGCGACGGCTCATGACTGACCGCATGTTTCGCGAGAGGTGCGGGCGAACGAGAAGCGCCTTCAGTAGGCGTATCCCTTCAGAGAGTTCACCGGCATAGATTGACGCCGTTGCAATATGCGCAAGCGTTTGATTTGCACTTGCGGCAATTTCTTGATCAAGCGCTGGCTGTGAGAAGCCGGCACTCTTGGTCAGCTCGCTCCAGACTGTGCGCTCTCCTAGTAGTGCGGCGGCAGCGGCTCCAGCGGCACGACGCTCCATCGACGGCTGCACCTTGAGATGCTCTAGCTGGGTGAGAGCATCACCTCGCTTACCAATCCCAACAGTCGCGACGGCCGTGTAAATCAGACCGCCCGATGAGCCTGTGCGCGTTAACAGTGCGCCGAGCGCCCGCATGGCCCCATAGACAAGGTTTCGCCGTTTTGCGCTCCGTTCGGCAATAGCTCGAGCCGCCACGACGCCACCAGCGGCAAGCACGGAACGGGAGATCCGAAGGGCTTCTCGCGGGCGCAGGAGGCTCATGATGAGAAATCGGAGCGGCATCACGGGTATCATACGACCATGAAGCCA
>CAIJIA010000151.1 GCA_903820655.1 uncultured Chloroflexota bacterium | reverse complement strand
GCCATCTCGGCAAGGTAGCGGAGCGCAACCGCGCCGGGGAGAGCACTACGAAGTAGTGGGTAGGGCGTCGACGCGCAAGATTCTCCACGCGAACGGCACGGAGCCGATCAAGATGATTCCCGAAAGTACGAAGAGCGGGAGCGCGCCAAGTTCCCCATACAACACTCCACCAACGATGGAGGCAACGGAAACCGCGAGACCAAACGAGACCGCTTGGAAGAGTGCCTGCCCCGTGGCCTGGAGTGCGAGCGGCACAATGGCTCGAATCGTCAAGACGCTTCCGAGAAGGGTGCAAGCAAATCCAACGCCACAGAGTGCACGAATGACGCCAAGCGTCAGCGGTGAAACATCAAGTGCGTACCCGAAACTGCAGAGACCAAGTGCGATCAGGCCAACAGAATAAACGGCACGCATGCCAAAGCGCAGCGCAACTGCCCCGCCGATAAGGAAGAACGGAATCTCAACCGTTGCAGAGATCGTCGCTGCAAGCGTGACTGCGGCTGCGTCGCCACCAACCTCTTGGATGCGCAGCGATCCGTACGCGTAGAAGATGCCGGCACCAAGGTTGGTGAGCAGGCTCAACAGCAAGAAGGAGAGCAACCTTGGCGACTGCGTGAACGCCAAACTCACCGTACCGAATCGGTCGCGCCAATTTCCGGCGACCGCAATCTCTGCGTTCCCTCCGGCAAGCTCGCTGCGCTCCGCCTCAAGTTCATCTTCGGTGGCGGCACTATGCGGTCGATGGGTGATTCGTAGGCCGATGGTTCCAGCAAGAACGATGAGTGCCCCTGCCGTATACAGCGGCCCAACCAGAATCGCTCCACCCGCAACAACGAGAACACCGCTGAGCAGACTGCTTGCTGCGTAACTACCGCTCGTTACGGCGCGAAGCGTTCCCCAGTTTCCCTTTACCTCCGCAAGTCGCTCCATGCCGATCGCATCGAGGAGCGGCACGATCCCAGCTCCCGCAAACGCGGCAAGCATTGAGCCAGGGATACCAGCGAGTGGACCTGCGGCGAAGAGGAAGACGCCAATGGCGGTGGTGAGGATGGCGAGACGAAAGGCCGCAACTCGGCCGAGTGTGGCGTCGCCGAGATGTCCCCAAATCGGCGCCGCTGCGAGCGCAAGGATGGAGTTAACCGCGCCTACCAGGCCAATCGCCTCAAAGGAGACGCCGCGATCGCGAAAGACGATCGAGCTGAACGGGAGGTAGCAGGCCTGCATGATGCCGACCATCAGGTAGAGGTACGAGGCGCGACGCATTCCGGGTCGGAGCAACATGAAGTTCATGTCGCTACATTACTGGCTCGCTGTCGCCTCCGCCCTGTGCGCCATCGTTGCGCTCGCTAACCAAGTTGACGAAGCGGGTCTGATCTTTCACGAAGTAGAGCTGACCGGCGCCCGTTGGCCCGTTGCGGTGCTTGGCGATGCTGAAGTCGATCGCTTCACCAACGGCATCCGTCTCCTCAATGCGATCGGCCTTGCGCCACAAGAAGATCACCACGTCGGCGTCTTGCTCGATCGCTCCCGACTCACGCAGGTCTGAGAGGCGCGGCTCCTTTGAGTCACCGCGCATCTCGGTTTGACGTGAGAGCTGGCTCAGCGCCAGTACCGGAATGCCAAGTTCACGGGCGAGTGCCTTGAGGCCACGCGAGATCTCAGAGACCTCTTGCACGCGGTT
>CAIJIA010000150.1 GCA_903820655.1 uncultured Chloroflexota bacterium | reverse complement strand
CGTCGCCCACGAGCCACATGATCGCGCCAGCGAGCTGCTGATCCTCGAGTGGCGACGGCCCCCAAGCGCGCTGCAGCGTGACGTAGTGGGGGTAGAGCGGCGTCGTTGACCACATGATCGCCACGCCGAGGAAGCTGTTCTGCGGCATCTGCGCAATCAGATAGATCAGCGCACCGGCGCCGCGCAATCGATGGCGGATCGGATCAACCGAGAAGATCGGCGCCCAGAAGAGGAGCGCGGTACTCAGATAGAGCATGTGCTCCATGTCGTGGATAAGCGGATCCTCAAGGGCCGCATCAAACAGGATCGAAAGGTGCGTCCCCCACATCACCGCAACCAAGAGCGTCCAGCCGACGAGCGGGTGGCTGACGACAGCAACGACGCGACTCTGCAGAACGGCGAGGATGCGCGCGCGCCAGCGCGGCGAGGCGACGCGCAGGAGGAGTGTCACCGGCCCCGCCTGCAACAGCAGGATCGGCACAGGGAAGAGCAGGATCAGGTGTTGAATCATGTGCATCGAGAAGAGGGTCGTGTCGTAGCGCTCAATACCTGACTGCAGCGCTAGGAGAAGGAGGACGAGTGCAGCTGCGAAGCTGACCGTGCGGCGGCGCGGATATGGGTTCCCTGGATGCTCTCGTGCCACCGTACGGATCGCACGCACCCAGAGGAGGCTGATCACCGCAAGAGCGATCGTGACGACGGGAGGCCAGGCCCAGTAGAGGAGCGACTCCAGGGAGAGCTCCGGCGGGGTCGGCCCATGGGTCGGAACCAGCAGCAGATGCGTCATACCCGCATCTTCGTCCAGTTCGTGGTTTTTTGGGCGGCGCTACAATCATCCGAGTACCAGCGATGAGCCCACTGGGCGAAAGGTAGGTCTAGCCATGAACAAGTACGCCTACGCATTTGGCCTCTTTTTCGTGCTCCTCAGCGCGGTCTACCTCTTCGTTTCGAACGACCTGCAGGGTGCCGTGCTCCTCTTCGCCCTCGGGATTGCCGTGGCCACCATGTCGCTGATCCTCATCCATGCGATGAACACCGACGCTTAACGGGACTCAAGCAGCATGGAGTTTCTCCGCTCCCTTCTTGAGTGGGTGATCTCACTCCTTGGGCCGTTTGTCGCCCCTGACTGGGGTGCGCTCATCAAACTCATTCCGCTCGGCGTCCTGCTCTTAGTCGTTGCGTTCTATGGCTGGGTCTTCTGGCGCTTCCGTCGCGCCGGGCCGCGTCGCATCGGCATGCCGATTCGTAAGCCGCAGGCACCAGCGGGCATTCACCTACCAGGGCCAAGCCTCGCACCCTTCCTCATCTCGGCCGCCTCTGCTGCACTCTTCTTCTCCGTCGCCCTCGGTGGCCCAGCGCTCGCCGTATCTGGACTCCTCTTCGTCTTGGCGCTCGTTTCCTGGGGCCGCGAAGCGGTTCGCGAGTACGACGCGCTCGGTGCAGGCTCAGCGATGGCACTGCACGTTGACGATGCCCCAGTAGCAACAGCGCCGAGCGGTCCACCAGAGGGCGTCCACCTGCCGCCACCATCACTCTTGCCACTCCTGGTAAGCGCCGGCGCCGCGGTAATGCTCTTCGGTGTTGCGGTTGGCCTCGAGTTCGCCCTTCTTGGCACGCTCATGACGGCGCTCGCGCTGATTGGCTGGCTCCTTGATGCGGGGCGCGAATATCGTGCCACCGCCGAGGCCGACACCACAGGGCATCTTGTTAATCCAACGCCGCGAAAGACGCCGCGAGTTGCGATCGCCCTCTTCAGCCTCGTCTTCCTCTTCTTCGCCGGCTCCCAGGCCGGCATCATCGGCGGGAGTGACGCAAGCCCATCACCAAGTGGCGAGCCAGTCGCCTGTGCCGAGGGCGGCACGGCGACCGTCACGATCTGTGCACAGCTCGTCGCCTTTGAGACGACCTCAATCACGGTGCCGGCTGGTGCCCCATTCACGATTCACTTCGTTAATAAGGACGAGGGGATCCCGCACAACGTCGCGATTCACGAGGGCACCGGCACTGGCCCAGAGGTCTACCAGGGTGAGATCTTCAATGGCATTGATGAGCGCACCTACGATGTGCCCGCACTCACCGCCGGCATGACCTACGTCTATGTCTGCACGGTGCACCCGAACATGCTCGGGGCGATCGTCGTTCAGTGACCAGCGCGGCGCGCATTCGTCGCGCCGCTTTTGCCCTTCTCATCGCGAGCCTGATCGCCGCCTGTAGTGGCTCTGCTACCAGCAGCGACCAGCTGATCGGGCGCACCATGCAGATCG
>CAIJIA010000149.1 GCA_903820655.1 uncultured Chloroflexota bacterium | reverse complement strand
TGCCTGCGAAAGCTGACTCCCCGCAGGAACGCTCTTCGTCAGCCATACGTTGCCGCCGATCGTTGAGCCGCGTCCAACAGTGATGCGGCCCAGAATCGTGGCTCCCGAATAGATCACCACGTCGTCTTCAATGATCGGGTGCCGAGGCTGGCCCTTTACGAGATTGCCGTCGTCACCTTTCGGAAAGCTCTTCGACCCAAGTGTCACGCCCTGATAGAGGCGCACGCCACTCCCAATGATTGCGGTCTCACCAATTACTACGCCTGTGCCGTGATCAATAAAGAAGCGCTCGCCAATCGTTGCGCCCGGATGGATGTCGATCCCGGTTGCGGAGTGCGCCGCCTCCGATGCGATGCGTGGCAGGAGCGGCACATTCAACGTGTACAAGAGGTGCGCCATGCGGTGATCGATCATCGCGCGTACACCAGGGTATCCATGCAGAATCTCCGAACGGCTGCGTGCCGCTGGGTCACCGGCAAAGGCCGCGGCGATATCGCCTTCAATGAGCGTGCGAATCGCGGGGAGCTCGGCCGCAAATGCGCTCGTGACGCGATCGACCTGATCAGGGGCGAGCCCTTCGCCTGGTCGCTCTGCCGCAAACAGCACGGTGCAGCGTCGAATCTGCTCGCGCAGACCGACGAGTGCCGCACTCAGGTGTGCGGCAACCGCCGCGTCACCATCAGCGGCCACACCAAGCTCGCGCGGAAAAAGTGCCGCGCGCAGTTCGGCCAGCACGCGGGTAATCTCGCCGCGCGATGGGCGGTCGCCCGCCGCCACCGCACCGCCCGCGAGGGCGGCATCGGCAGCGGTCAGTTCACGACTCAGTGCAGCAGCATCTGCACTCACAGGGTGATGCCGTTCGCGTCAAAGAGGCCCTCGTAAAGCGCGGTGCTTAGATAGCGCTCGCCCGAATCTGGCAGCACCACTACGATGGTCTTCCCCGCGTTCTCTGGCAGGTGCGCCAACTTCAGCGCAACATGCGCCGCAGCCCCACACGAGATGCCAACAAGGATCCCCTCTTCGCGAGCGATGCGACGCGCCATCGCGATCGCCTCTTCATTCGTCACGAGCTCGACCTGATCAATCAGCGTCAGGTCCAAGATGTCTGGCACGAAGCCAGCACCGATTCCCTGAATCTTGTGTGGGGCCGGCTGATTCGGCTGACCCGCGAGTCGCTGGGTGATGACGGGGCTTGCTGCCGGCTCAACGGCGACAATCCGCACCGCTGCTCCGCGACCCTTCTTCAGGTGCCGGGCAACGCCGGTGATCGTTCCACCGGTGCCAACACCTGAGACGAAGATGTCGATCTTCCCTGCGGTGTCTTCCCAAATTTCTGGGCCGGTCGTAGATTCGTGAATGGCGGGACCCGCCTCATTCTTGAACTGCTGCAGCAGCACGTAACGGGCAGGGTCTGACGCGGCAATCTCTTCCGCCTTCGCGATCGCACCCGACATTCCCTTCGCGCCCTCTGTTAGGACGAGCGTTGCGCCGTAGGCAACGATGAGCTTGCGTCGCTCAATGCTGACGGTGTCAGGCATGGTCAGGGTCACCTTGTAGCCGCGCGCAGCGCCGACCATCGCCAAGGCGATCCCGGTGTTTCCGCTCGTCGGCTCAACGATCTCCACCCCCGGCTTCAGTACGCCGCGCTTCTCGGCGTCGAGCACCATGGCGGTGCCGAGACGGCACTTCACGGAATAGGCAGGGTTACGCCCCTCGATCTTGGCGAGCACCGTGGCGTCGGCGCCGTCGGTGACGCGGTTCAGGCGCACCAGCGGGGTGCGACCAATCGTGATGGCGTTATCAGAAAAGATCTCTGGGTTCTGAACGGTCATGTCAGGTACCTCCGGCTATGTCGTGGGGTGGTGGATTACATCCGCCGCCCCCTCTGCCGTGTGGTCCCTGGTTGCGTGTGCCTCAGCGCGCGCAGGACGGCCCGAAGGAGAGCGACGGGCATCGACAGATGCTCGGCTCGCCAGCGGCTTGGGCAATCAGTTCAGCTGCACTCATGTGGGTATCGTATCGCCTTCTGGCCCAGCTGGTTACTGCAACGTCTCGCAACCGCTAGATGCGTCGTGTGACCCCATCAACAAAGCCGATGATGCCGCGCTTGCTGAGGGTAGGGCTCACCCGTAGGCGCCACATCGCTGCAATCACCTTCAACGCGATATAGGCGACAAGAGCTCCGGCCGCTCGCGCCATGATGTCGTGCACATCAACCCGATACGGCGGGACTGGACTAGAAAAGAAGTTTGTCAGCGCCTGACTGATCTCGAGGCCCAGCGCCATGATGCCGATAACAGCGAAAGCGGCTCGCCTGGCGTCGCCATAGAGGGCGAGGGTTGCCAGTAAGAACGTTGACGCCCCCATGCTCACTTGCACGAGGAGCCACTGCGTTTGCAGGAGAGCAGGATCAAAGTTCACGAATGGGATCAGTCGAATTACATCGCTGCCGAGCGGCGCACGTGACCAATCAGAGTTGGGGAATCCAAACGGTGCCCAAACGTA
>CAIJIA010000148.1 GCA_903820655.1 uncultured Chloroflexota bacterium | reverse complement strand
GGCGCAAGGTCGCGCGGCACAAATGCGGCGGCGGGGAGCAGAAACTCGTTGATGCCAAAGAGCGCGGTGCCAACAACCATGAGTCGGCCGAACCCAACGCGCTTCACCAGGTACGGCGCCGTAATGCTGCCGAAGAAGCCACCCAGGAAGCCCGCCGACGCAACGGCGCCAATGAGCGCCGGATCAAAGCCAAGGTCGATGCGCTGGAAGATGATCGCCTGGCCGATCATGATGCTAAAGGCAATGTTGCCGTTCACCGCCTCGAGCGTGATGAGGCGCAGGTTCGGCCGAACCCAGAGTGCGCGCAGGCCTTCAAGTAGATCGTGCATCAGCGTGTTGCGCTTCTTGGGTGCTGGTGGCTCGGGCGTGCTAATCGCGCGCAAGCTCACGTAACTCACGGCAAACGTGATCGCATCTACCACCAACACGAACGGCGCACTAAAGACGCTAATCAACGCGCCAGCAACACCTGGGCCCACGAACCCTGCACCCTCGCCCATGATTGCCATGCGCGCATTAAGTTTGAGCAACGTTGCGCCACTGGCGAGTCGCGGGATGTACGCCGGCCACGCCACGTTGAAGAAGACCGTTGCTGCGCCGAGGCCAACCTGCATGGCAATGAGCAGTGGGAGTGTAAGTACGTTCAACACGTATGCAACCGGAATCGCAAGTAGCAGTACGACGCGCACCAGGTCGGCGGCGAGTAGATAGGCACGGCGCGATGAGCGATCGACCCAGACGCCAGCCTGCAATCCAATAAACAGATAGGCGAGCGTTGATGCGGCACCAAGGAGACCAGTGCCGAGTGAGTCGGCACCGAGCAGATCCACCGCCATGATCGGCAGGGCGAGCTGCGTGATGGAATCACCAATCAGCGAGACGCCTTGGCCAGCGGTCACCAGGCGAAGGTCGCGCGGGTTGTTCTTGGCGATCGTTGTGTCGCGCGCCATTTACTTCGCCGAGAGTTTGATCACGTTCGAGTCACGCCGAGCGAGCTCGCTTCCGTACTGGTACATGAAAACGCGGAGGAAAGCGTACTTGCCCGCAAGTTTTGTGGTGACAGTGAGGCTCTTCGACCGCGCACCGTTGATCGCCGTGCACTTGGTTCGGCTTGCCGCGGTGCAGCTGTACCACTGATATTTGAACCTTGGATTTGGTGTGCCAACCCATGTGCCGCTCTTGCCGTAGACAACGCGTCCGATTTGGTTGATGCGCGGCGCAACGGTGAGTCGTGCCGGTGCGTACACGGTGATGCTGATCGTTTTTGCAATCGGGTAGTAGAGGTTGTCGCCCTCTTTTACTGCTTGCAGTGTGCACGTACCAACATGCTTGTAGGTCACGATCTGGCCACTCACGGAGCAGATGTACGGCGTGAACGAAATCACGCTCACGGCAGCGCTCGTGCTGCCACCGCCAAAGCCGTACCCGGTGGAACTGTTGGTGATGTGCGGAGTGGTGCCCACATCAAAGAGGAGTGGCGACTGCGGCAGCTTGTAGATCTCCACCGTGCGCGTAATGGATTCGGCGGGTAGATACAAGTTGTTCCCCGTTTGCTCCGCGCGAATGGTGCAGATGCCCGGTGAGAAGAGTGTCAACTCAAAGAGGAATCCGTTGAAGCGCGGCTCGCAGACACTACTGGTGAGACCCGAGTAGTTGATGGGTAGACCGGCGCTACTCAGGCGCGGCAGCCCCTGCACCATGGTTGGGTCGAACCTGCGGTTGCCAAGTGGGCCGAGCCCAATCTCTTGGGTTCCCTGCACGATGGTGAAGCTACGTTCGATTGAGGTGGCTGGCTCATAGACGGCGTTCCCTGGCTGCGTGGCGAGCACGGTGCAGGTGCCCACGTTCAACAGGCGCAGGTGCCAGGCATCCGAGATGCCGTCGTGCGCGGCCGCTTCGCACACGCTCGGCGTGCGGCTCTCGTAGCCAACGGTCAACCCCGAGCTCGCCGTGGCGGTGAGCGCCGGAGGGGTTGTGCCGAACGGGATTTCTGTTGATGTAAGTAGCGGGCCGACCCCGAAATCGATCACCTGCAGCGCACCCGTGATCGTGATGTCGAGCGTCGTGCTCGCCTCAACGTGGTTGGCCGTGGCGGGTGTGGTGGCACTCAGGGTGCAGGTGCCCGTGCTCGTTGCGGTGAGCGTGGCGCTCGTTAGCGTGCAGGTCGCGGCACTCACCACAGTAACTACGAGCGACACCACACCAGGCTGATCGCTCGTGGCACTCACTGTGGTCGTGGCACCTACAGCCATGGTTGCCGGGGCCGTAATCGTGAGGTGAGGCTCTACCAACGAGAGTGCGCCAACCGCATCAAGGATCCCGACACCACATCGCTGCTGATTCCCCGTTGGTGTCTCACTCGTCGTGACACACGGTGCAACGCTGTCGGCAGGGAACGGTCGTGCTCCCTGATAGATTGCGCGCTCAATTTCGGTTGGGCCCCACGTTGGATGTGCACTTGCTACGAGCGCGGCAACACCAACAACGTGCGGCGTAGCCATGCTCGTGCCCTGGTAGTTGGAGTAGGTATATCCAGTGAGATCAATTGCGCCAGTTGCCAGAGTGCTCAAGATCCCCGAGTCGCGCATCATGTCGCCGCCCGCTGCGGCAATGTCGATACCGCTCCCGAAGTTGGAATAGTAGGCAAGGCCACCCACGCGACCGACACTTGCAACCGTCACCGTGTCGTTGCAGTTTGCTGGCGTGAAGTTCGCAACATCTTGCGTGCTGTTCCCCGCAGCGGTCACGACAACGGTTCCAGCGGTACGCGCCGCGCTAATCGCAGTTTGTAGTTCAGTGAAACAGCCACCACCGCCACCAAGCGAGAGGTTGATCACGTCAGCAGGATGTGCGTTGTCGGTGAGCCCAAATGCGCTCCATGATGCGCCGTACCAATTTGTGGTGAGCCCAGCAGCCCAACGAATGCCGTCGATCACATCGTAGAATCCGCCGCCACACGTTCCAAGCACGCGCACGTGTTCAATCTTGACGTTCGGTGCAATGCCAACGACGCCAATGTCGTTCGGTTGTGCAGCGATCGTTCCCGCAACGTGTGTTCCGTGCCAGCTCGAAGAGCGCCAGCCACATGCATCGCCCATGTCAGTTGGATCCATATCGCGACCGTCACCGTCACGCGCAGTGCTCGCAACGCTGACCATGTCGACGCCCCACCCATCGGGCATCGCCGCGAGGAGATCCGGATGATTGGTGCGCCCGGTATCAATGATTGCAACGACGACGCCCTCACCAGTTGCCGAGCTCCATGCGCTCGCGACGTTTGCCGCGCCGCCATTCGTTGCGGTTGGTGTTGGCGACTTCAGGTCCCACTGCGCGGCCCAGAGCGGATCAACTGGCTCCGCGAGCGTGGTGACGGGAATGTTTGGGATGACAGCAACAACGCCGACACTGTTCTCCCACGCGGTGAGTGCCGTTTCTGCATCTTGGCCTGGTGATAGTTGAATCTTGCGCGTCTGCCCATCGTCACTGATTGGTGTGCCGACCGTGGTGTCGTACGCGAAGCGAACGGTGAGTGAGTCGAATGGTTCAGGTGCTACTGGTGCGGCTGCTGTCACTGCGCGTGCGGGAGCTGGTGCGGCGATAGCGCCGCAGATAAAAAGAGCCGCCATCACGGCGGCAGGCAGGCGGCGCGTCATGGTGACTATTCGCCGATCGTTGCCCAGATGAAGCCCATCATCAGGAAGAATCCCGAGAAGAGGGCGACGAGGCCGACGGAACCATATGGGGATGCGGCGGTCTTATCGGTAAAGGTGCCGAGCAGCAAGCCGAAGCCGACCGCCCACACGAGCCAGGCGCCGCCCCAGAGCATCTTGCCGTTCGGGCCGGTCACGAAGCGTCGCACCCAGGGGGTCTCACGCTGCTCCGCGCTCATCGCCGCCTTCTGGAAGATGAACGTGAAGCCGCCGCCAATGGCGAGCGCGATGAAGAACTCGAGCGGGTGGGCGAATGGGAGCGTGAACATGTCCATGGGTGAATCATAGCGGGGGCAGGGGACAGAAGGTGCTGATCTCTGGCACGATCAGGGCATGCTCCACTGGCTTGATGCGATCGTGATCCCCTTCCTGACCTCCCTCTATGGGGCGGTCGGCTACCTCGGCGTGGCGGTGGCCATGGCGATCGAGTCGGCGGGGATCCCCCTCCCCTCAGAGCTGATCCTGCCGTTCGCCGGCTTCCTTGTGGCTGACCCTGGGGCGGTTGAGCCGCTCACCGGTGCCGCCTGGAACCCGGTCCTCGCCGTGCTTGCCGGCACGATCGGCAATACCGCTGGCTCCCTCCTTCTCTATTGGATCGGCGCCCGGGGTGGGCGACCCTTCTTGGAGCGCTACGGCCGCTTCCTGTTGATTCGCACCCACGAGCTCGACCTGGCGGATCGCTTCTTCACCAAGCACGGGTCGGCGACCGCCTTCTGGAGCCGCATGCTCCCGGTGGTGCGCACCTTCATTAGCTTCCCTGCCGGCGTGGCACGCATGCCGCTCCGCCCGTTCATCATTTATTCCACCGCCGGCGCGTTCATCTGGTCGGCGCTGCTCGTGGGCATCGGTGCAGCCCTCGGCTCGCAATGGACACAGATCCGTGAGGCGCTCGCCCCCGTCGATACGTTCTTGGTACTTGCCGTTGTGGCAGGGGTGCTGCTCGCACTCGCCTGGCGACTCGGCTTGGTTGATCGCCTGCGCACGCGCCGCAAGTAGGGCGTTGTGAAGATCGCGATCCTTAGCGACATTCACGCCAACCTCGCCGCACTGCAGGCCGTACTCGCCGACATTGATGCGGTTGCCCCTGGCGCCGCCATCTGGCACACCGG
>CAIJIA010000147.1 GCA_903820655.1 uncultured Chloroflexota bacterium | reverse complement strand
GGCGGCCTCGTTCAGGCGGGTGGTCCGTCGAGTTTGGATGAACTGGTGAGCGCTGGTGTCGTTTGGGCGATCCCCCTCGCCGCACTCTTTCTCCTGTTGGCCTATCGCGGCAAGCGGAACCAGCTCGGCCTTGTGCCCCCAGCCTCATGGCGTGCGGCACGTCCAGTTGTCATTGCTGTTGCGCTACTCCTTGTTCTGGCAGCTGCAAACGGCCTCCCAGCGACGTCCGTTCTGCTGTTCCTTGTCATTAATTCCATGGCTGTCGGCATCTCAGAAGAGTTGGCGTTCCGCGGCGTCGTGCTTCGGGCACTTCTTGGCGCCTACCCCGTTCGCCGCGCAGTGCTCATCAGCGCCTTAGCATTTGGCGCAGTGCATTCACTCAACGCACTCATGACGGGCGAGGTAGTCCCGGCACTTATGCAGTCATGCATCGCCGTTGGTATGGGCATGTGGGCCGCAAACATTCGCATTCGCACCGGTTCGCTCTACCCATCGATTTTGTTGCATGGGCTCTGGGACCTTGCGCTGCTGATCGTGATCAGCGGAGTCGCTGGTTCAACGCTCTCAATTGTGGTGTCGGCTTCTGCGATCATCTTCGCGGTTGGCCTTGGTGTGTGGGGCTGGCGATCCGTCGGTAGTACTACCGCGTCATAACAGCGCGATTAGCGAACGACGCAACTACTCGTCAATCTCTTCCAATAAGCGCGCGCGCGTAATTGCATCCTCACCGTACTTCCGGCGCATGGTGTCGGCGGCGGCAGTGATGGTGCGCTCACGTGCCTGCGTTGCGCCGTCAAAGAGTGCGAGCTGTTCATCCTCGCCAAGATCTGAGGTTGAGACGCCGATGAGTCGGTAGGCGCTGCCGCGCGCCGTCTTCTCAAGGAGTGCGCGCGCCGCTTCAAAGATTGGCCCTGCAAGGTCTGATGGCTGTGCAAGCTTCACTTGACGCGTGATGGATTGGAACTCGGCGTCTTTTAGTTTGAGTGTGACGGTGCGCGCGAGCAGGCCCTCGCTGCGCAGTGAGTACGACACCTCTTCGACGAGTCCCAAGAGCAGCGTCTCGAGCGCTTCTGGATCGGCAATGTCGTCATCGAGGGTCATCTCGCGGCCGAGTGATTTGCGTTCACCGCCGTCATCGACGGGTGTGTCGTCGATGCCGCGTGCGAGCAACTTCAGGTCAGGCCCGCGATCACCGAAGCGGCGAACGAGATGATCGTCGGGTGCGTTAGCGAGATCGCCACAGGTGAGAATGTCGAGTTCGCGTAAGACGCTCTGCGCCACCGGACCGATGCCAGGGATGACCCCAACCTTTCGTGGTGCGAGCCATGTCGCTTCGCTTCCAGGCGTAATGATCGTTAGGCCATTCGGCTTCTCAGCACCCGACGCGATCTTTGCGACGAGTTTGCTCGACGCGCCGCCCACACTAATCGTGAGACCGGTGGCTGATTTCACCGCGGCGCGAATTCCGCGACCGGCATCTTTGAGTGAGCCGTGCAACTGCTCGGTGCCATTCAGATCGAGATACGCTTCGTCGACAGAAACCTGCTCAACGACGGGGCTCCATCCGCCGAGCACCTCCATCACTTCGCGCGAGACATCGCTGTAACGATCGTGGCGCGGCGGAATAAGGATGAGCTCAGGGCAACGCGCGCGCGCAACGTGCACCGATGTTGCGGCGCGAACGCCAAATGCACGCGCCTCATAGGAGGCGGCGCAGATTACGCCACGAGAACCTTCGCCGTATCCAACAGCAACAGGTTTTCCGGCGAGCGACGGATTGTCGCGAATCTCGACCGACGCGAAGAACGCGTCAAGGTCGACGTGCAGAACGCGACGGGTCGTAATCAGCCCTTCGGCTCGACGACGACTGTCACCTCAGCGACGAGATGTGCCGCAACCTTGATCTGCACCTTGTACGAGCCGAGCTGCTTGAGTGGCTCGTCGAGCATCACCTGGTGCTTCTCAACGCTGATGCCGCGGCGATCGAGCGCCTCTGCAATCTCTTTTGTGGTGATGGAGCCGAAGAGCTTGCCGCCCTCGCCCACCTTGACGCCCATGGTCAGCGTGGTGGAGCTGATGCGCTGCGCGAAGCCTTCGGCCTCGCCGCGCTGGCGGTCCTGCTTTGCGGCGCGGGAGGCGATCCCTGAAGCGACCTGCGATGCGGCCCCGCCGACGGCTGGGATTGCCAGGCCATTGGCAAAGAGGAAGTTCTTGGCGTAGCCCCCGGCGACCTCTTTCTGGTCTCCGGCCTTGCCGAGCTTGGGCACATTGGCGGTCAAGATCACCTTCATCAGTTGGGCTCCTTCTTCTGTGGCTGGGGGGCTGGGCGCCCCCCGTTGGAGCACGATTCTCGCACAGGTCCCCCCCTTGACACAGAACGGATGTTCTATGACACTACGAACAGATGTTCTAACGCAGGCCCCCACGAGGGGAGGAGGTTCAGGATGGCAATGCAACCGATCAGCCCAGTCGCGGTAGCCGTGACGGCCCACTGGCGCACCGGCGCCCCAACCGCGGTCGCCTTCGAGGGGATCAGCCGTAAGGTGACCCAGGTCCTCGCGCTGCGCCGTGAATACGGCGTCTTCAGCGCCAGCGAAGGCCCGCGCACCTTGTGGGAGATCGAGACCGAAGACGCATCCCTCGTGCTGAGCTTCTCTCGCCGCACCGGCGCCTGGTCGATCCAGGCGTTCGACGATGCATGGGCAACGCTGCCATTCGCTTCGGGGATCCCCGAGATGGAGCCGGTGCTCGTTCACGCATAGCCCCTGCCATAATGGGCGTCATGAAGAAGCAGCTGCGTACTAAAACCTTGTCACCAGGGGACCACGTCCTCGGCCCAGTCCTTGCCGGCGTTGTCGGTCACGCCCGCGGTGTGCTGCACGGCCTCGAGATCACCCTCGACATCGCCCTTGCTGGCGTCTTGGTGATTGCTATCGCCCTGATCGGCGCAGATACCGTCGGGCTCGTTGCTGCGGGAATCCAAGAGGGCGGCATTGACGCAGCACTCCTGATTCTTGATCGCGTACTCCTTGTCTTCATCATTGCGGAGTTGCTCTATACGTTGCGACTCTCGCTTGCCCGCACGCAGCTCATCCTTGAACCCTTCCTCATCATCGGCCTTGTCGC
>CAIJIA010000146.1 GCA_903820655.1 uncultured Chloroflexota bacterium | reverse complement strand
CATGAAGACCACGCCCTGAATCGCACGCGAACGCCGGTAAAGGGCGAGGGCGACGACCTCTGGTAGCGGGCTCCCTTGCGGGGCGCGATGGTACCCTTACGCACATGAGTCACCCACTGCACGGCGCCCGTCCCCTCGACCGCACCGCCGGATTCCCGAGCGTCGTTGCGCCACTCACCGCCCAGTGGGAGCAGCTCGCCGGTCGCGCCATCGTGGCCGCCGTTGAGCGCAACCCTGAACTCCGCGACCGCGTCGGCGACCTTGGCTTGCGCCACCTAATGCGCGATGCCCAGGTGGTGCTCGAGAAGCTCGCTGAGAGCGTTGCTTCGGGCAGCATCACCCCACTGAAGAGCTTCACCGAACACGGCACGCCAACCTGGCGCCGCCGCCGCATCTCCATGGACGACGTCACCGATCTCTACGAGGGCCTGCGCATCGCCGTACCAACGGTGCTCGCCGGCGAGGCCGCCGCATTCGCCGACCGCGCACTCCTCGAAGGGATCGCCGTGTTGAAGTGGCACCGCCGCCTCGGTGGCGACATGCGCAAGCGCAACCGCATCCTCGCCGCCATCTACAAGGGAGCCTAACCATGACCATCAAGTGGGTGCACACCGATCCGCTCGTCATGAACGGCGAACCGTTCTTGTACGGCACGCGCCTCACCGTTCGCCGACTGCTTGAACTGCGCGCCGAAGGGTTCGACGGCGCACGTCTGCTGAAGGAGATGCCTGAGCTACGCATCGTTGGCATTGCACGTGCATACGAATTCGCCGCCGCGAATCGCGAGCACTACGCCGAATTCTTCGACGCGAACGGCGCACTCAAGGGGCCAAACCTCACACCTGCAGAGTTGGCCCTCGCATGACCGAAGAGACGCTCGCCGCCGTCACGCCATTTGACGCGCAGAAGCGCGCCACCGAACTCGCCATCCTCGATGCGCTTCGTTCGGTAGTTGACCCCGAGATCGGCATGAACGTCGTTGAACTTGCGCTCATTCGCCAGGTGTTGGTGGGTGAGACCGAATCCGAAGTGAAGATGATCCTCACCACCCCTTTCTGCCCATACGCAGGCTCGATGCTCGCGCAGGTGAAAGAGGCGGCCGAATCGGTACTCGAGCATCCGGTCAAGGTCACGCTACTCGCCGAGCGCTGGGATCCGAAGGATGCGGGACTCGCCTGGTGAGTGACGAGCTGAAGCTGCCACCAAGCAAGGTAGCTACCGGTAAGGGCGACGCTGGTACCACTGGACTTCTCTTCGGTGGCGATCGCATCTCGAAAGACGATGTGCGCACCGAGGCGTACGGCACCGTTGACGAAGCGACCGCTGCACTCGGCATGGCGCGCGCCGAACTGATCGGTCTCACCGGCGAGGGCATCGCCGAACTCGACGAAACCATCCTCTCGATCCAGCGCGACCTCTTTGTGATTGGTGCCGAACTCGCCACGAACCCAGATGCATGGAACCGTCTTGAAGAGGGGCGCACCAAGGTCTCACCAAAGATGTTGGCGCGCATCAACACGCTCCTTGCCGCTACCGAAGCGGTGATCGAGTTCCCGAAGGACTTCGTGATTCCGGGGTCGAGCAAGGCTTCATCGGCCATTGAACTCGCGCGCACGATCATTCGTCGTGCGGAGCGCTGGTGCGTCACCCTCGGGCGCGAAGGGCTACTCCCAGGCGAACATCTGCTCGCGTACTTGAATCGCCTCGCCGATCTGCTCTGGTTGCTCGCGCGCCAGGCGGAGAAGCTTGAAGCTTCGGCAACGCGCTCCGTCTCCCAGACGCCCGTTCGCGACTAACGAACCCCTAGGAGAACTCCGCGTCGCCAAGGATGTAGCGAACGGCGCCGGAGTGATGCTTGTACCCAACGCTCGCATAGAGTTTGTTCGCGCCGGTCAGCGATTCAGCATCAACACCCAGCATTGACCCCTCGTAGCCGTCGGCCTGCGCGCGAATCAGATGCCGCTCAAGAAGTAGCCGTGCAAGGCCGCGGTTGCGATGCTCGCGATGCACGCCGAGGTTGCTCACCCAGAGCACGTGGCCGACAGTGTCGGTGTCTTGTGGGAACGCGCCCGTAAGCTGATAGGCGATGAGGTTGCCGTGCGCATCGGCAATCACCTCGCCGAGTGCAGGACGTGCTGACTCTGCAGTGAGATACTCCTGCCACTCAACGGGCGTGATCGATGATGTTCCCCAGTGATCGGCGAAGCAGTGGTTCTTCAGCATGCGCAGCGCTTCAAGGTCGACGTCGGCAATCGCCAGTGACTGGTAGCCAGCGGGGATCGGCGCATCGCCCAACTTGCTGCTGGTCGGGCGGTCTGCGAAGCGCAACAGCATCTCGGAGTAGTAGCGGATCGGTCGCATGCCGGCGGCCACATAGAGTCGCTGCGCACGCTCATCGGGCTCAACGCACTGCGCCTGAAT
>CAIJIA010000145.1 GCA_903820655.1 uncultured Chloroflexota bacterium | reverse complement strand
GCAAGTAGCGCACTGCGTGCGATCCGCAACGCGTCAGCAAGCTGTGGGTGTCGCTCGCTGAGCGGCTCTGGCTCTGGCAGCTCAGTAAGCGCTGGCAGCGGAAGTGGAAACCCTGCAGCAACGGCGGTGCGCAATGTAGCAACGAGGGTGCCGAGCAGCGCTGCGAGAAGTGTCTCTGCATCAAGGCGTGGCGTTGCGCGTCCCGCCGCCTCAAGCTGTAGCGTTGCTTCGCGCAACAGTGCAGGACCGTCCGCTTCGCGTTCTACGACTGGTCGACTGGCGATGGGCTCCTCGCTCATCATTCTGCCAGTCGTGCCGCCTGCTCAGCGGCGGCGAGTGCTTCATGGAATGGCGCGAGGTCTCCACCCAGAATCCCTGGCACATCAAACTTATCAAATCCGATGCGGTGATCGGTAACGCGATTCTGTGGACCGTTATAGGTGCGGATCTTCTCGCTGCGATCGCCGCTGCCGATGAGCGCCTTGCGCGCCTTGGAGTCGGCGGCGCGCTTGCGCTCCTCTTCCGCGGCAATAATGCGGCTGCGCAGAATTGCCATCCCCTTCTCTTTATTGCGTAGCTGGCTGCGCTCGTCTTGCATCTCGACGACGATGCCGCTCGGAATGTGGGTGATGCGCACGGCGGAGTCGGTCGTGTTCACCCCTTGCCCGCCGTTGCCTGACGCACGCTTCACGTCGATGCGAATGTCGGTCTCTGGGATCACCAGGTCGACAGCGGTCACCACTGGGAGTACTACGACGGTGGCGGTGCTGGTGTGAATGCGTCCAGCCGACTCCGTTGCAGGAACGCGCTGAATGCGATGCACTCCCGATTCCCACTTGAATGCGGCCCATGCGCCATCGCCCGAAACTTCCATCACCCCTTCGCGAATCCCGCCAACACCGGTTTCGCTGATTGCATCGACCTCGCTCTTCCACCCTTGTCGTTCGGCGTAGCGCAGGTAGGCGCGGAAGAGTTCGCCGGCGAAGATGCCGGCCTCGTCGCCACCAGCGCCAGGTCGCACTTCGATGAGTAGATCTCGCCCGTCATTTGGATCAGGCTCAAGAAGGAGACCTGGGAGCCTTTCAAGGATGTCGCGCTCAATCGCCTCGGCCTCAGCGCGATCGGTTGCGGCAAGCTCGCGCATCTCTGTGTCTGCCCCTGGATCCGCCTCCAGTGAGCGTGAATCGGTCACGCGCAGGCGTGCAGCGGTGAGGGCCTCGCCCGCCTCAGCGAGCGGTGCGGTGCGCGACAACTCGCGCCCAATGCGCGCAAGGGCGGTGTGATCGGCGAGCACCTCAGGAAGTGTGAGCTGCGCCTCAAGCTCAGCGCGCGCCTTGAGCGCCGCTGCGAGTCGCGCGTTGAGCTGTGCGACGTCAGCCATCAGCGCACCGTCAGCGGCTGGAGCGCGCGCGACGTTGGTCGCTCGGAACCGCTCGGCACTACGCCACCCTCTGCTTCGATCGCCGCTGTCAGTGCAGCGATCGCAATGTCGTGCATGCCGTCATCAGGTTTTCGCGTGGTGATGCGCTGGACAGCAATCCCTGGCGCCGCCAGTGTTCGCGCGATGATGTTTGTGCGATAGCGACCGAGAAGGCGCAAAATTTCATACGCAAGTCCTGCCACCAGTGGAATGCCCGCAATACGACTGATCACCGTTGGGATCGGATCGAGTCGACCAATCAACGAGAAGCTGACGATGCTCACAAGAATGACGACAACAAGGAACTCGGTGCCGCAGCGCGGATGCGCCGTTGGCCAGCGCGAGAGCGCGCTGCGGGTGAGCGGCTCGCCGTTCTCAAGCGCGTGAATCGCGCGATGTTCTGCACCGTGATAGCGATAGGTGCGATCAACATCGCTACTGCGGCCAACTGCGGCCAAGTAGCCGAGCAGAATACCCACCTGCAAGAGTCCATCAATCGCGCGCTCCACAAGCAGCGATGTGAGTCCGAGTGCGTGCACGATCGCTGACGCAGCAATCGCGGGAAGCACATTGAAGATCGCAACCGCAATCAGCAGCGTGACCGCGAGTGTTGCAATCATTGAGCCGGTGCCGCCTGTAGATCGCTCCTCGTCACCGGCCGACACATCAGCGCTGCGCAGCAACCAGCGGCTCCCGAGTGCAAGTGTCTCCCATAGAACAACGGCGCCGCGCAGCACTGGGATGCGGGTGAGGCGTCGGCGAATCGGGCCGGTGGCAATGGGTTCTGCAGTTACGGCGATGCCGCCATCAACAGTGCGCAACGCCACACCAATGTGTGATGGCCCGCGCATCAGAATGCCGTCAATCAGCGCCTGGCCGCCATACGCTGCGCCACTTGTTGGGCGCGCGCTTAGGGATACGGCGTGCAGTGTTCGTGAAACGTCTGCGAAGCGATCCTGCGCGATTCGCGCAGCGACGCCGAGTCGGCGCCGCATGGGGATCAGCGCGAGCGACCGAGGCGCTTCTGGAAGCGCTCGACCTGACCGGCCGTGTCGAGAATCAGCTGCTTCCCCGTAAAGAACGGGTGGCAGTTCGAGCAGACTTCCGTCTTGAGCTCGCTGGTTCGCGTCGAGCCGATCGAGAACTTCGTGCTGCATGCAAGGCACGTAATTTCGATGGTGTTGTACTTGGGATGAATCTCTGGCTTCATCAGCGACTCTCTAGGCGTCTGGTGAAGCGACAACGTTGACGCGCTTCTTCGTGCGCGACGCGTGGTCGAACTTCACCGTGCCGGTGACGGTTGCATAGATGGTGTAGTCGCTGCCGAGGCCAACGCCGCGCCCTGCGGCGAAGGTGGTGCCGTGCTGTCGCACGATGATGCCGCCAGCGTTGATCTTCTGGCCGTCGCCAACCTTCACGCCAAGGCGCTGACCAGCGCTATCGCGTCCGTTGCGAACACTTCCGCCTGCCTTTTTGTGTGCCATGGTGCTCTCCTTCTCTCAGCGTTCGCTGCGTTACTCGGCGTCGGCGGCCGATGTATCGGCGCTCTTCGCTTCTGGCTTTGCGGTTGCTGGCTTCTTTGCTGCAGGCTTCTTCGCTGCCTTCGCTTCGGCTGGCGCGCCAACCTTGAGCGTTGCGGCAACGGCAGCGTCGGCCTTCGCCTTATCGGCGGCGGCTGCGGTTGCGGCGGCCTGCGCCTTGGCGCGATCTGCAGCACCGGCTTCATAGAGCGCCTTCGCGCTCGTGCCGTTCACTGCAACTTCGGTGACCTTAATAAGGTGAAGTTCCTGGCGGTGCCCCTTGGTGATGCGGCTACGCGCCTTCGGTCGGTACTTAAAGCTGATCGTTTTTGGTCCGCGCTCCTGGCCAAGCACCGTTGCGGTGACCTTCGCGCCAGCAACAACGGGGGTGCCGATCTCCGTGGAGGAGTCGGTGCTCACAAGAAGGATGCGGTCAAACGAGATCTCGCTCCCTGGGGTAGCGCCGGTCAACTCAACATGAAGCTCG
>CAIJIA010000144.1 GCA_903820655.1 uncultured Chloroflexota bacterium | reverse complement strand
TCGAGCCAGCGGGAGACGAAGGCACCCTCATCGAGCTGCGCACGGAAGCGCGCGGGGACGGCAACGCGTCCCTTCCCATCGATGGCATGACGATATTCGCCGGTAAACACCAGTACACCCTCCGCCGCGGCCCACTGGGAGGTGTTACCCCACCTTCCCCCACTTGGAACCACTTAGGTGCATCTTGCCCCCACCACGCGCCCCTGTCAAGGGGGTGCCTGGGTAGGGCTGGTGGGAGGTGTTTGGGGGCGGCCGAGCACGAATCGAGCACGAGGAGGAGTCCGGCGAGATGGCCTGTAAGCCGGGTTCTGTCCCCCTTGCGGAGGGACGGCCATCCATCTCGGCCCCCGATTGCTCGGGGGCTCTAGCGGTCAACCCGGAGGTCCCGGCGGTGCGCCGGTCCAGTCGCAAGCGACTGGAATGCCTCCCTATTCGACCTTGCTCCAGGCAGAGTTTGCCGCGTTTCACCCCACCGCTGAGCCGAAGCTCTGCGGCGGACTCGTCTCTGTGGCACTAGTCCGCGCCTTACGGCGGACGGGCGTTACCCGCTGCCTTGCACCTCGGAGCCCGGACTTTCCTCGACGCCCCCGAAAGGGCGACGCGGCCGTCCGGCCATCTCGCCGGATCGGCAGTCTAGCGCGCCGGCACCTCTACGACGAGCCCGTCAAAGGCGGGGGCTACCCCGGCGGGGAGGCGTGCCGCCAGATCCTCGAAGTCGAGGTCGTGATCAAGGTGGGTGAGGAGTGCCCGACGCGGCGCAACCGCCCGAATCAGCTCCAACGCCTCGTCCACGGTCTGATGCGTTGGGTGCGGCAGATCGCGCAGCGCCGAGACGATCAGCAGATCCAGGTCACCCAACAGGTCGCGTGATGCCGCTGGGACCGAGCTCACGTCGGTCAGGTAGGCGAATCCCCCACTCCGCCACCCGTGAGCCGGGCGCTTCCCGTGGACGATGGGGATGGCTTGGAATGTGCGGCCAGCGATCGTCACCTCGCGATCCGACGCAACGAGTTGCAGCGCAGGGATCCCCGCGCCAGGTGCCGTTCGTCCATCAACGGCGTACTCCCAGCGCTTGCGCAACTCATCCGCCGTCGCCTCACCTGCGCCGATCGGCAGCACGGCATCTTGCGCATCGGTATAGGCGCGCAACTCATCGATGCCGCCCGTGTGATCCACGTGGATGTGGGTGACTAGCGCACCGTCGAGTCGCGTCACGCCGTGGCGCAGCGCCTGCTGGCGCAGGTCCATGCCTGGATCAATGATCACGCCGCGCTCCGTGACGCCGTCAAGCCACTCGACAAGCACCGAGCTGCGCAAGCGGCGGTTGCGCTGATCGCGTGAGAGACAGACGCCGCAGCGACACCCGACACGTGGCACACCGCGGCTCGCTCCCGAGCCGAGCACGGTGATGCGCGTCGCCGCAGTTGCGGACGATGTAGAGATGGCGGCCGTTGTTGCCGCAACAGAGACTGAATCTTGCGGGCGACGAGCTACCCAAGCCGGCCCACCGCGCAGCGCGCGATCGAGTGCTTCATTGGCAAGCGCGTCCGCACGACCATTTAGAGCACGCGGTACATGGCGGGCGCTCCAGTGCGCAAAGCGCGTCAGGCCCTTGAGCGCCTCATCACAGAGCGGGGCAAGCTTGGCATCGCGCACACGCCAGCGACCCTGCAGCTGCTCCACGACAAGCTTGCTATCAAGAAGGAGATCAATCTCACGCGCGCCGAGCTCGGCAGCAAAGTCAATCGCCGCCACCACAGCACGCCACTCTGCGACGTTATTCGTGGTTGTGCCGATCGCTGCGGAGATTGAGGCGATGGGCGTAGCATCCGGATCATCGGATCCGGGCAGCGAGGCGTCATAGAGAGCGACGCCAATCGATGCTGGCCCAGGGTTTCCCCGACACGCTCCGTCGGTGCGAATGATGTACGCGCGAGGCGGCAAGGCTATTCCCGCGAGCTGATTGCGGAGGAGACCTCAAGGATCGCCTTGGTGATGTTGATGCCGCGCGGGCAGGCCTCAACGCAGTTGAAGGTGGTGCGACAGCGCCAGACACCATCCTCGTCCGAAAGGATATCGAGTCGGGCCTCCGCGTCTTCGTCGCGCGAGTCGAAGATAAAGCGATGGGCGTTCACAATGGCTGCTGGGCCAACGTACTCGGGCTCAGCCCAGAAGCTTGGGCATGAGGTGGTACAGGCGGCGCAGAGGATGCACTTGGTCGTGTCCTCGAAGTGATCGCGCTGCTCTTGGCTCTGGATGCGCTCGCCGCTCCCCTCGACCGGCGAGGCCACAAGATACGGCTGCACCGAGCGGTACTTCTCAAAGAAACCGTCCATATCAACCACAAGATCTTTCACGATCGGCAGGCCTGGGAGCGGAGCAACGGTGATCGTCTTCCCCAACTGCTCCACGCGCAGCTTGCAGGCGAGGCGGTTGCGCCCGTTAATCAGCAGCGCATCCGAGCCGCAGACGCCATGGGCGCAAGATCGGCGGAAGGTGATTGAGCCGTCGAAGAGCTCCTTCGCTCGCGTCAGCACATCGAGGACGCGATCCATCGGCTCGACGGGGACGGTGAGGGTCTGCCAGTGCGGTTCGCTATCGCGCTCTGGATCAAAGCGCTGGATCTTCAGTTCGACGCTCGTTGCAGTGGCCACTTAGTAGACCCTCGGCTTCGGCTCAAACTTGGTGATCGTGACCGGCTTGTAGTCGAGCTTGGTCGCGGGGGCTCCTGCGGCACCCTGCCAGACCAGCGTGTGCGCAAGGAACTTGGCATCGTCGCGCTCTGGGAAGTCCTCGCGGCTATGTGCGCCGCGCGACTCTTTGCGTGCGTAGGCGGAGACGGCGGTCGCCTCGGCCGTGTCGAGCAGGTATCCGAGCTCGCGCGCCTCGAGGAGGTCGGTATTGAAGACGCTTCCGGTGTCTTCCACGCGCACGTTGGCGTACTCCCCCTTCAGCTTGGCGATCCCCTTCACCGCGGCGCCAAGGAGCGCCTCATCACGGTAGACGCCGACGTTGTCCATCATGAGAGCAGCGAGCTCACGGCGAATCTCCGCTGGGCGCACCCCGGATGGGCGCGTGCTCAGGGCGAGGAGCTCGTCGCGCACCGCGCGCTCGGCACCCTGCACGGATCCCGGCTGCGGGGTGCTCTTGCAGATCTGGGCCATACGAATCCCCGCGCGCTTACCGAAGACGAGGAGGTCAACGAGCGAGTTCGTGCCGAGGCGATTCGCACCGTGCACGCTGACGCAGGCGACCTCGCCCGCCGCAAAGAGCCCTGGCACGACGTTACCGCGCGCATCGGCGAGCACCTCCGTCTCGAGATTCGTCGGCACGCCCCCCATGGCGTAGTGCGCCGTTGGCTGCACAGGGACTGGCTCACTGATCGGCTCGACTCCCTGATAGACGCGTGCAAAGTCGGTGATGTCGGGCAGCTTCTCTTCAATCACCTTTCGGCCAAGGTGTCGCACATCGAGGTAGATGTAGTCCTTGCCGCCGATTCCACGGCCCGCGCGCACCTCTTGGTAGATCGCGCGCGAGATCATGTCGCGCGGAGCAAGCTCCATTAACTTCGGCGCGTACGTCTCCATGAAGCGCTTCCCCTCGCCGTTGAGAAGGTAGCCACCCTCGCCGCGCGCCGCCTCACT
>CAIJIA010000143.1 GCA_903820655.1 uncultured Chloroflexota bacterium | reverse complement strand
CACCACTCACTACATGGCGGAGGCGGATGAGATGTGCGACCGCATCGCCATCGTTGATCATGGGCGCATCTTGGCGCAGGGGACCCCAACCGAGTTGAAGCGCATGGTGCAAAAGGATGCGCTCTTCATCGTTGGCATTGATGCACTTCCAGCCGAAATGTCGGTGGATGCACTTCGCGCACTCCCTGGTGTGATTTCGGTTGCCGCGCGAGATGCAGATGGCAGCGACGCCTCTGGCGTTGGCTCGCCGATGCTTCGGCTTGCGATCGGCCTCAAGGAAGATGCTGCACTTGGCGGCGTGATTAGTGCGCTCGCTGCAGGCGGCGCGCACCTACGAGAGATCTCGAAGAGTGAGCCAACCCTTGAAGAGGTCTTCGTGCAACTTGTCGGGCGTGGCATCAGCGAATCAGATGAGACGAGCAATGGGTAGCAGCGTCGTGGGCGCCGAGGCCGCTGCGCTCATCTCGCGCATTCATGAAGAGACAACCTGGGGTTTCGGTCGACGCTTGCGTCACGCTCTTGTCTCGGTGCTGGCACGCGCCTATCCGCGCGTGATCGGTGCGGCGCGCGAGCCATCGTGGCTCTTCTTTGATCTTGTCTTTCCGATTCTTGGCATGTGCTCCATCGTCTTCCTGCTCCGCTCGCGCGGTGTCGATGAGGCCTGGATCGGCTCCACGATCTTGGCGACGGCGCTCCTCTCCTTCTGGATCTCCGTGGTCTGGATGATGGGGGCCCAGTTCCACTGGGAGCGCGACTCCGGGAACCTCCTCCTCTACATCACCGCCCCCGTCGGCCTCGGTGCGATTGCGCTCGGCATGGCGATCGGCGGCGCCCTCGGCGTGGTCATCCGCGCCGTGATCATCACCGCGGCCGGCGTGGTCCTCTTTGGAGCGAAGTACCAGGTCGCCGATCCGCTCCTGCTGGCACTCGTCATCTTGGCGGGGGTGGCGGCGATGTACTCGCTCGGTGTCTGCCTCTCCTCGATCTTTTTGATCTCAGGTCGCGAGGCGGACCATCTCGGCAGCCTCTTAAATGAGCCAATGCAGCTGCTCGGCGGCGTCTACGCACCAGTACGTTCGATGGGCACCGCAGGGGTGGTCGCGCTCGGCATCTTGCCGCTCGCCCCGGCGATTGATGCGCTGCGCCAGGTCGCGGTGCCCCAACTCGCCGCGACGGGAATCTTGCCGGTTGGCGTGGAGCTGTTGATTCTGTTGGTGATGACGATCGTCTTCGGCGTCCTTGGGCGCGTCCTGCTCGCCTATATCGAGCGCGTTGGTCGTGCCGGTGGAAAGCTGTTGGCGCGTGCCGATTAGCGCAGGCTCCGCACCAGAGGTGCGACCGTTCGGCCCGCTGCGTGGCGCCGCCGCCGATGCTGCGCGCTCCCTTGTTGCCTCTGCGCGACTCGCGTGGGCGATTGAGGGGAACTGGGCGGAGCCGATCTATCTCGCCGCATTCCTGATCGTTCGACCACTTGCATTTCTCGGACTCTTTCTCGCGGTGCTCAGCATTGGTGGAGCTCTGAATGTTGCGACGATCGGTTTCGTCGTCATTGGTCAGGCCGTCTTCCAAATCGTCAGCGCGGCACTTGAGGGACCAACGCACGCGCTCCTCGACGATCGCGAACGCTATCGCACCATTCGCTACATCTTCGCGACGCCGTCGTCACTCCTTCCTGTGTCTGTTGGTCGTTCACTGGTGAAGGCGAGCATCGCTGGATTCAGTGCCCTCATCGTGATCGGCGCGGGGATGCTGCTCGGTGTGCCAATGCGTGCCGGTGGGCCAGACCTGCTGCTTCTTGCGGCGGTCCTGCCCCTCGGGCTCCTCTCTGTTGTTGGGCTCGGGATCGTGCTCGGCGGGGTCTGTGTGCAACTGCGCAATGATGCGTGGGCCTATCCGCAGGCCGTCTCATCAACCGTCTTCCTGCTCTGTGGTGCGATCTTTCCGCTTGAAGTGCTCCCCGGTCCGGTGCAGAACATTGCAGCGGCACTGCCGATCACCTGGTGGATCGAGGGGCTGCGCCGCGCACTCCTCGGCACCACCTCACCAGGTATCCTCGGCAGCATGCCCACGAACGAGCTCATCCTGATTCTTGCCGCTGGCACCGCCGTAATTTGGCTCGTCTCGCCGCGCCTCTTTGTGGCTGGGATCGACCGTGCCCGTGAGAAGGGGTATCTCGACCGGAATACCGCCTCGTGAGCCGCGCCCCTCTAAGCGTCCGTGCCGTCGCCGAAATCGGTGTGCTCATTGCCATGGCAACGTGGGCGATCAACTTTACGGTGGTCAAGTCCGCAGTGT
>CAIJIA010000142.1 GCA_903820655.1 uncultured Chloroflexota bacterium | reverse complement strand
TCGCGCACCGTTACCCCAATCACTTCGTCCCAGAGCACACGGTCTGGCGGGATCTGGACCTGCGCGGCCGGAATCGTGAGATATGCGCCAATGAGGCGTTCACCCGCGAGGCGACTCTGCACCTCGCCGAAGCGTACGAACAGGCCAGGAGAACTTGGGGTCACTTCAAGAATAGTGAGGACACGATCTGAGCTCTCGATAGAGAGACGCGCGCCTGGGATGAAGCGCTGTTCAGGAGTATCCGTCAGAACTTCGAGCCGGAGTGAGCCGTCAAGACCGCGTACGCCGCGCACTTGCGCGACGCGCAGGTCCGTCGTTGCATCAGCCAATTTCGAGGACGTAGTTCTCTCCGGTGCGATTCGAGACAACCTTCAACAGGCTGCGCATTGCCTTTGCAATGCTGCCGTTGCGTCCGATCACGCGGCCCATATCCTCTTCGTCGACGAGAAGGCGCAAGATGATGGCGTCGCCATCCTCTTCTACTTCAACGCTGACGCCGTCTGGATTGTCGGCAAGGGACTTCGCAACGTACTCAACAAGCTGTGCTGCTGCCACTTACGCCTCCTCGGCGGCTGGTGCCGCCTCTGCTGGTGCCGCTTCGGCGACAGGTGCAGCTTCAGCTGCCGCTTCGGCGACAGGTGCATCTTCCGTTGGAGCGGCCTCAGCGGCTGGAGCATCAGCGGTCGCCTCAACAGCGACCTCTGGTGCAGCTTCAACAACGATCGTTTCCTCTTCGACAACTGGTCGCGTACCAGGCTTGGTGTAGCCCGGCGTTGCGGCCTTCGCCAACGTCTTGCCGCCGATGGCGATTCCGCCAGCGCGCGCCTTCGTAATCAACTTGCCGACAACATCAGATGGCTGTGCGCCCTTGGCGATCCAGGCATCAACCTTGGCGAGATCAAGCACCAGCGTCAGCGGCTCAGTGCGTGGGTTGTAGTGGCCAAGAATTTCAAGCGAGCGACCATCTCGAGGCGAACGGCGATCGGTGGCAACCACGCGATACGATGGCTGCTTAGATGCGCCCACGCGGGTCAAACGGATCCGAACACTCATCCCTGATGCATCCTCCGAGGCGCCGCCCCTTCCGGAGCGGCTGGTGGCCCTGGCGTTGCCAGGGGGTCAGTCCGTGAATCCTAGCCGCTCAGCGGCTCGGGCGCATCTCTCCCCGTGAACTAGCGCCGTTTGCCGCCCTTTTTCGCACGCTTCTCCCGCTTCGCCGCCTTCGGGGGGATCCGTCCACCGGCGTGCTTGCCAGGGAGGCCCGCCCCGCCGCCCATCAACCGGCTTGGATCGCCGCCGCCAGCGCGTCGCATGAGGGTGCGCATCTCCTCGAGGCGCTTTACCAGCCGATTGACCTCCTCGATGGCTCGGCCGGCCCCTGCGGCAATGCGTCGGCGTCGAGGCAGGGTCAAGAGGGCCGGATCACGCCGTTCGGCGGGGGTCATCGAGAGGATGATCGCCTCGGTGCGCTTCAGTTCGCCGCTGGCGACGGCGGCCTCGGCCTGTTCGGCCATCCCGCCCATGCCGGGGATCATCTTGACCACCTGGCCGATCGGCCCGAGCGACGACATCTGCCGTAGTTGGCCGAGGAGGTCGTCGAAGGTCATGCCGCCGCGCAGTGCGCGCGCCTCTGCCGCCTTCGCGCGGATCTCTGCATCTGGAGCCGCGAGTGGTCCAACCTCGGCGTCGCGGACGCGTTCGGCCAGCGTTGCAAGGTCGCCCATGTCGAGAATGCGGTTGGCGATGCGCTCGGGATAGAAACGCTCCAGCGCATCGGAGCGCTCGCCGGTGCCCACATAGACGACCGGAATGCCTGCGCCACCGGCAATGGAGAGGGCGGCACCGCCACGCGCATCGCCGTCCAGTTTGGAGAGGATGAGTCCGGTCGGCTCAGCCACCGCCTTGAAACCTTCGGCGATCGCCAGTGCCGACTGGCCAGTCGCCGCGTCAAGCACCAGGAGTCGCTCCCGTGGCTTGGTCGCATCGCGAAGGTCGCGCAACTCTTCCAGGAGCTCGTCGTCGAGGGTGGTGCGCCCTGAGCTGTCGATGATGACAACGTCAAGGCCGAGGCGCCGAGCCGCAGCGATGGCACGCGTTCCAATCTCTGCCACTGGGGTACCGAGCGGTTCACGATGCATTGGCACCTTAATTGCCGCGGCCAAGGTGGCGAGCTGCTCTGCTGCGGCCGGACGTCGCGGGTCAGCGGCAACGAGCAGCGGTCGTCGACCATCTTTCACTAATCGGTAGGCAAGCTTGGCCGCTGTTGTTGTCTTACCAGCACCTTGTAGACCGAGTAGGAGGATGGTTGCCGGTCGCTCGCGCAGGTCGAGGTCGCGACCAGATCCGCCAAGCGTTTCCGTCAGCGCACCGTGGAGGATTCCCAGCATGCGCTCACCAGCGCCGAGGCCGCCAACGATCTCACTCGCGCGCGCCCGCTCGCCGATGCGCTCCAGCAACTGAGCGACTACGGGCATGGCCACATCGGCGCCGACCAGGGAGGTGCGAATATCGGCGATTCCGGCCTCAAGGTCGGCGGCACTGATGCGCCCACTTCCCGTAAGCCGGCGGAGTGAGGCCCGAAGACTGCTACCAAGCGCGTCAAACATGCCCAGAGTGTACGCTCGCGCGATGACAGCTCGAAAAGGTACGCCCAAGAGGCGGGGTGGCCTCCAGGATCTGGCCCCGCTCGTGCGGAGCGACGTCAACGTACTGATCAGTGCGCAGGCCGTCTCCACCTACGGCTCGTTTATCACCAGGGCTGCCCTCCCCCTCCTCGCCATTCTCGGCCTCGGCATCAACGCCGCGGAGGCGGCCGCGCTCGCCGCTGTGGACCTGATTGCGGGTGCGGTCGTGAGCCAGTTCGCAGGGGTGTGGATCGACCGACTCCCCCGCAAGCCCGTCCTTATCGGCACCGATCTACTGCGCGCGCTGCTGCTCGGATCAATCCCGCTCGCTGCTGGCCTCTTCGGCGGGGTAACCCTCCCCCACCTGATTGCCGTCAGTGCGCTCAGCGGCATGTGCACCACAACGTTTGATATCGCCGAACGCAGTTACGTTGCTGGACTCGTGAACTCACCCTCGCTGCGCGCAGTTCTTGCGCGCACGATGGCCATCCGTGGCGCCGCTGAGTTCTTTGGGTTCGGCTCTGCCGGACTCTTGATCGGCGCATTTGGCGGGCCAGCCGCCATCGGCATCGATGCTGCGACCTACATCGTCTCGGCGGTACTAATAGGGTTCCTCCGTGTGGCGGAGCCGAAACTGCCGCCAGTATCTGCACGGCTGAGCTTCCGCCGCGAGCTCGTTGATGGCCTGCAGAAAACGTGGTCCGTGGTGCTCATGCGACCGCTACTGATCGCGACGTTTGTGATCGGCCTCTACTTCGGACTTTTCCGCTCCTCGTACCTGCTCTACGTCACGAATGGGCTTGGGCTCGGTCCAGAGGCGATCGGCCTGGTGATCGCAACTGGCGGAATCGCCGCCTTCCTTGGCGGGGCGCTGACCGAACGGATCTCCCGACTCCTCGGCGTTGGGCGAGCGATCTCCGTCAGCTTGGCGATCGTGGGCTTTGGCTTGATCCTTGTGCCGCTCGCTCCTGGGCCAACGCTCATCGGTTTCACCATGCTGATTGGCCACCAGTTGCTGAGTGACGGGTTTGAAACTGTCTGGGAGGCAAATCAGGCGGCCATCCGTGGACGAGTTCTGCCGGCCGCCTTCCAGGGACGCGCCAATGCCGCGAACGACGGCATCGGTATCCTCGGTCGACTTCTGGGGATCGTTATCGGTGGCGTGATCGGTAGCTCGGTCGCTGGAAGTGGTGCCGCCCTCGTTGTTGGTGGCGGCGCGTCAATCCTGGTCGGCCTCTTTGTCGCTACCTCTCGCCTCGGCAGGATCCAGTCGCTCTCGCAGATTCCTGTCTCAGGGGTTCGTCGGCGCTCCTAGCAGCCCATCGACATACGCCTCGGCGGCGAATGGAACCAGATCGATTGCGCGCTCCCCCGTTCCAATCCAACGAATCGGCAGACCAAGCTCGCGTCGAACCGCCAGCGCCACACCGCCGCGAGCACCGCTATCGAGCTTCGTCAAGACGATGCCATCGATCCCCGCCGACGCATCAAAACCACGCGCCTGGGCAAGGCCATTCTGCCCAGCGGTGCCATCCAAGACGAGCAACACCTCAACCGTGCGGGTCGGGGCAACTTTCGTCACCACACGCCGAATCTTGGTGAGCTCATCCATCAGCCCGGTTCGTGTTTGCATACGGCCCGCGGTGTCGATGATCACGGGGGTGAAGCCCCGCGCCGCGGCAAGGGTCAGCGCATCGTGAATTGCGGCGGCGGGATCGCCACCTGGCCGCCCCTCGACCACCTCAACCCCTTCGCGTACGCCGAGCGCGCGTAGCTGGTCAATCGCCGCTGCGCGGAAGGTATCTGCAGCAACGAGGAGGGGTGTGAGCCCAGCCCCTTTCGCCCGAGCGGCGAGCTTCGCGGCGGTGGTTGTTTTCCCTACCCCGTTGACTCCAACGAGCAGCACCACGTCAGCCTCATCGTGCTGGTTGGCCGAATCGTCGCCGAGTAGGCTGAGTGCGGCCGCTCGCACCCGAGCACACCCACCGGCCCCATCGCCATCACGCGCCGCTTGAATGAGTGCGGTGGTCGCTACGAGCCCCACGTCGCTGGCGAGGAGGGCCTCTTCAATCTCGCGCCAGTCAGGCTCTGGAGCAGTAAATCGGCGGAGCACTTTTGCCAGAGGATTTGAGGTTGGGGTGGTGGTCTCAGCCACACGCTTCTCATCCTCAGGTGAACTCTTTCGCCAAAAGGCGAGTTTCAACGCGCCGCCTCGCGCTCAGCGCGCGCCTGATCGGCAATGCGCTTCGCCTCATCAAGTCGTAGCCCAAAGACACGACTTGCGGCATCTTCACCGACCGTCACGCCCCAGAGGCTGTCGGCCACTTCGACCGTGCCACGGTTATGCGTAATCACCACAACCTGGGTGCGCTCACTCAGTTCGCGAATCGCGTCGCCGAAGCGGGTCACATTGGCCTCGTCGAGCGCGGCATCAACCTCATCGAGGACGACGAATGGAAGTGGTCGCACCGCCAACATCCCCAACAGGAGCGCCACGCCGGTGAGCGCGCGCTCTCCACCCGAGAGCAGTGAGAGCTGCTGACGACGCTTGAGGGGTGGGCGTGCATCAATTTCCACTCCGGGTCGGCGTGACTCGCCATCATCGGCAAGGCGCAACTGTGCGTCTCCACCGCCGAAGAGGAGTTGGAAATTCGACGCGAACGTGGTCTGCAGTGCCGCGAACTGCTCCGTAAAGGTTGACTCAACCAGCTGATCCAGCTCACGCATCAGGGTTGCGGCTTTCTCGATCGCACCATCAAGATCGCGCGTCTGCACCTCGAGGGATTCGAGTCGAGCGCGAAGCTCCTGGTGCTCCATCACAATGCTGGCACCGCCAGCCTCAAGTGGGCCGATCTTGCGTCGCAGGCGCTCCAGGGCGCGCAACTCTTCAGGGTCCGGCGCAACGAGTGGCACGGAGGAGTGCTGCCCCTCCCAGTAGACGGCAAGGGCTGCCGCCTGCTGGCGTGCGAGCCCTTCACGAGCAGCGGTGTCTCCCTCGGCAGGAATCTCAGCATCATCGGCTGGCGCACTGGTGCGGAGTGCAGCCGGGATTCCGGCGGCCAGGCGAGCATCTTCAGAGAGGCGGCGACCGAATGCGGCGAGGTCACCACTCAACTCCTCAATGAACCGCTCACGCTCAAACTCAACCGCCTGAGCATCGCGCTCAAGCGGGCGCAGAGCCTCATCAAGATGCTGCTCGCGGGAGCGGAGGCCGCGCTTCGCCTCTTCGTCTGTCGCGATCTCGCTCTCGATTTCAACCTGCAGGGCCGCCTTGGCCTGCACCCCCTCTTCACGCTGCGTTGCGGCGGCGCGGGCTGCGGTGGCGAGGCCGGACTGTTCGGCGAGTTGGGCGCGGAGATTCGCGACGCGCGTCTCGAGTGCACCACGCTCCTCTGCGGCTCGGGTGATCCGCGCAGATGCGCCGGCAACGGTGGCATCTCCACGTGCGCGCGCCAGCTCCCAGGTGCGCAGCGCCGCTCGGTCTGCCTCGACGGCAGTGGCCAGATCGGCGCGGCGGGCGGTCAGCTCTTCAACGCGGGATCGCCACTGTGTTGCAGCGTCGGTGGCAACCGCCTGCTCCGGGGTGAGGGCAATCTCATTCAGCCTCGCCTGTGCTGCCGTCACGGCTGCGTCGAGCCTGCCGATACGCTCGGCCCGCTCCGACGTGCTTCGGCGGACCGCATCGCGGCGTCGTTCGGCCTCTGCACGTGCGGACTCAGCGGCTCGGAGTGCTGCCCGAGTCGTCACCTCGGCATCACGCGCTTGCGCAAGTCGTGCCTCCGCTGCGGTGAGGGTGCCCGCCCCCATGGTGGCCTCGCTTCGCAAGGCTGCCGCCGTAGAACGCAGCCGCTCGGTTGCAGCGGCGGCGCGACTGATCTCTGAGTCAACGAGGGCATCCTCTGGCTCTGTTTCGCGAATCACCACTCCGCCATGGCGCACCACGGCGCCGGCGCGCGTCACGATCGTGCCGCCGAGTGGAAGGTCGGCGAGGGCGCTCAGCGCAGCGGCAACGCTTGGCGCAACGAAGACGCTCGCGAGGAGGCGTTCGAGCAGCCCATCTGGATCGCTGACGATCTCGCTACTGAGCGATGGGAGCGTCGGGTGCGTGGTTGCGCCAATTGCATCTGCGCCATCAATAAGGAGTGCCCCCTGCTCGTCATCAAGCAGGCTTGCACCACGCTGATCAACAACGAAGCCTCGTGCCAACGCACCAAGGGCGGAGAGGACTGCGGTGCGCCCCTCTTCGCGAAGTTCAACACCGGCAAGCAGGCTTCGCCCACCGATGGCATGCGCCGCCTTGGAGAGTGCGCGCTCCTGCAAGGCTGCTCGACGCGTTTCCAGTGCGGTGAGTCGACCGGAAAGCGACGCGGCCTCAGCCTCTGCAGCGCGCGCGGCACGTTCGCTCTCGCCAAAAGTTGCGCGGGCGGCGACGGCGCCTGACTCCGCTTCAGTAAGTTCGCGGGATGCAGCGGCGAGACGGGCCGCGGCATCGCTCGCGGCAGTCGCAGCGAGAATAAGTACGCTCTCCGCTGCGGATGGATCTTCACTGGCGCCATCTGCGGTTACGGCGGTGCGCTCCGCTTGGAGTCGCTCAAGGCGGGCGGTGAGATCTGCGCGCTCTACTTCGCGGGAACGCTGGGCTCGCACCGCTGAATCGCTCCCATTTGCCCCGGTGCCATCGGTGAGCGCCTCAAGTTCGCGGCGTGCAGCAGAGAGGTCCGCATCAAGGATCTCGAGTGCGGCGACCGCCTCGGCATCAACGGCGGGTGCCGCGGCGGCGCGCAACGCCTCAACCGATGCGATCTCTGACTCAGCGACGGCAACCTCCGACGCGATGCGCTCCACATCACGCGAAAGTGCGGCCGACTCGGCCTCAACGCGCGCATGGGCACGCTCAGCAGATTCACGCGCCTCTCGCGCCGCCTCAAGGGCGCGTCGGGCCACATCAAGATCGGTGCGGGCAAGCCCCAGGCGCTCGCGGCGACGGTGGGCCTCTTCGTCGGCGTTGCGCAGCTGTTCGCGAATGGACTGAAGCTCGCTCGTCACCGTTGAGAGCTGGCCACCGATGCGTACTCGTCGCGACGCGATCCAGGCGCCGCGTGCCGCACCCAGCGCAGCGATGCGCTCGACCGCTTCGGTCAGCAGCTCTTCACGACCGGCCTCCTGCTTTGCGAGCGTTGCGAGGCGGCGCTCCTGTGGGCGGAGGGTGCCAAGGATCTCTTCGACACGGGCGCGATTATCGATCGCCTCTTTCATCTCGGTTTCGGCTCGTGCACGGCGTCGCTCATGTCGTGCGGTGCCGGCGAACTCTTCAACAAGCGCGCGGCGCTCCTCTGCCTTAAGGCTCAGCGCCTGGTCAACGGCACCCTGGCCGATGAAGAGGAGGCCGTTCTCGGCGAGACCAGCACCATCGAGCAGCTCGTTGAGATCGCGAAGGCGAATCTTCTCGCGATTGAGCAGGTACTCCTGGCCGCCGCCACGATCGGCGCGGCGGGCGATCTCAATCTCGGTGAATGGGAGATCAAAGAGTCCGTCGTCATTAGCGATGGAGAGTGATACCTCGGCGAGGCCGAGGGGGCGGCGCTTCTCTGATCCCGCAAAGATGACCTCTTCCACGCGCTTTGAGCGAATGCCGCGGCCGGCCTCGCCGAGCGCCCAGCGCAGAGCATCGACGACGTTTGACTTGCCGCTCCCGTTCGGACCAACGATTGCGGTGATCCCTGGGGTGAAGGCGATGGTCGTCTTGTCGGCGAAGGTCTTAAAGCCGCTCAGTCGCACCTCGCGAAGTCGCAGTCGGCTCACTGTGCGCCTCCTGCCGTGATGCCGAGCAGGTCGATGGCGGCTTCGGCGGCGGCGGCTTCGGCGGCACGGCGACTTGGCCCTGATCCGCGCGCCACCTCGCTGCCGTCAACGCGAACAACGCACTCATAGGTGCGGTCGTGCTCGGGACCGGTGGTGGCAACAACGTCGTATCGCGGAAGTGAACCGTTGCGTGCCTGTGTCCACTCCTGCAGCAGGGTCTTGATCCCCTTGCCGAGCGCGGCGCGCGGCGCTGCAAGCTCAGCGCTCATGTGCCGCTCAATGAATGTCGTGGCAGCGGCGAAACCGTGGCTCAGGTAGATCGCGCCGATAAGAGCCTCAAATGCCGCGGCGAGTGCCGCTGGCCGGCGTGCCCCGCCGCGCGATGCCTCGCCCTCGCCGAGCAGCAGCACCTCGTCGATGCCAATCCGCAGGGCAACCTCTGCAAGTGCGGTGCGTGAGACAACGGCGGCGCGGCGCTCAGAGAGGTCCCCCTCCTCGGCTGCCGCGTCGTCGGCATAGAGTCGGGCGGCGACGACGGCGCCGAGGATGGCATCGCCGAGAAACTCAAGGCGCTCATTGTCGGCACCCGCCCCACCCTGGTGGCGGCGCGAAGGGTGTGTGAGGGCCAACTCTACGAGCGCCTCGCCCCCTGCCGGGATGTTGAGGCGTTCTCGTTGTGCTGGGGTCATCGACAGTGGCGCCACTACGAGCGTCATCGTGGTGAGTGGTGGCACGCCCCACTGGCTGCACCGCGCAAGGCTCGCGCCTCACGCCGGCGGCCAAGGGGCCGCCCCATCTCAGGCCTTTTTCTCGATGATGGCGTCGACAGCGTCCTGAACGGTTTTGATCTTGCCGAGCTCTTCGTCAGCAATGGTCACGCCGAACTTCTCTTCGAGGCCCATCGCAAACTCAACAAGGTCGAGGGAGTCTGCATTGAGGTCTTCGATGAAGGCAGCCTCAGGCTTTACCTTCTCCTTCTCAACACCGAGCTGCTCAACGATGTAGCTCTGGAGCTCCTGGAAGATCTGATCCTTGTCGCTCATGAGTTACTCCCTCCGTCTATCTCCGCCGTAGCGGCAACCTCGCGAAGCGCGGTGCCGAGTACGCCGTTGACCAGTTTGCGGGCCGGTTCGCCGCTATACGTGCGGGCGAGTGAGGTCCACGCAGCGATCGCCTCGGTCGGCGCCGCCGTGCGGGAGTGTATCACCTCCCCTAGGCCGCACCGGAGGAGCGAACGGTCAATTCGGGCCATGGTGGCAAGGGGGAAGGCGGTGGCGAGGCGCTCAATTGCGGCATCAATCTGTGGGCGATTCGCCTCTACCACCTCGAGAAGTGGTCGGGACCAGACGAGGGTCTCCTCGGCCATATCCCCTGCCGCGACGCGACGCTCCAGTACCGCCAGCGCCGTACGCATCCCAAAGTCCGACTCATAGAGAGCGGTGAGCGCGTCGCGTCGACCCGCCGTGTGGGCACGCGCCGCCGCATCCTTTGGCGCGGCCGGGGCTCGCCGCGTTGCCACCTTACGCCGGTCCGACGGGGAGACCGTCAGGGGCAGCAATCGTGTTCTCCGCGATCGACGACGCGATCTGCTCGGTGACACGCTCGCGCACCGCTCGTGCCGCCGTTGCGCAGGCGAAGTACACCATGCGCGAACGGGCGCGACCATGCGTAATCGCCACGGTCCCCTGCACCCCTAAGAGGATTGCTGCGCCAACACGCTCGTAGTCGAGCTGGGTGCGAATGCGGGCGATGGAGCCGCGCATCAACAGCGCGGCGATGGGGCCAAATGGGAGGCGACGAAACTCTGCGCGGAACATATCGGTGATGGTGGTTGTTACCCCTTCAACAAGTTTGATCGCAACGTTGCCGAGCACTGCATCGCAGACCACCACATCGGCCTCATCTGCGGCGAGGTGGCGACCCTCAACGTTCCCCGTGAAATTGAGCGACGACTGATCGAGGAGCTCGGTGGCGCGTTGGATACGCAGATCGCCCTTCCCCTTCTCCTCACCGATGGAGAGGAGTGCCACGCGCGGATTAACGACGCCAAGGACGCGCTCCGAGAAGATCTGGCCCATATGCGCGTACTGATACAGATTCTCTGGGGTTGAGTCTGGGTTCGCGCCAACATCAAGCAGCAGGAGCGGCTTCTCGCGCAAGAGGAACTGCACGGCAATAGCAGGGCGAATGACCCCCTTGATGCGGCCGATGATCAGCACGCCCGCAGCCATACCAGCGCCGGTGTGGCCCGCGGTGACCACCGCATCGGCGAGCTTGTCGCGTACGAGTGTTGCGGCAACGACCATCGACGCGTCTTTACGTTCGCGCACCGCGTTCGCGGGGTTCTCTTCCATGGTGATCACGCCTGGCCCATGAACGATGGAGACATTTGCTGGGAGTTCACCACCCGCGATCCCGCGAATAATCTGCTCGTCACCGACGAGTGTTAAGTGGTCGTTGGGATTCTCGTTGGCCCAGCGCAGGCCGCCAGGAACAACTTCGGTGGGACCGTGGTCACCACCCATCGCATCGAGGGCGAGGCGGACAGTGCCGCCCGACGCGCTCATTGCGAGTTAGGCGTCGGCGACGTCCGCGTCCGGCGCAGGTCGGCGGATGACCTCGCGGCCGCGATAGGTTCCGCACTCGAGGCAGGCATGGTGCGCACGCTTGACGGCGTTGCACTGTGGGCAGCGATCCATGGATGGGAGCGTCAAGGCATGGTGCGAACGTCGGTCACCCTGACGTGCGTGCGACTTCTTCCGCTTAGGTACGCCCATGTTTTTTTGACCTCGCTCGTTGGCGCCCGACTGGGCGCGCCTTGGAGGGGAATCCTACCCGATCGGCGCGCCTTCGTCCCCTTCAGGGGGGAGGAGGGCGGCTAGGCCAGCCAATCGAGGGTCTAGACCCCGCTCAGGGCAGGCGCTGGCAGGGTGATTCGCCCCGCAGAGACCGCAGCGCTCCGGGCAGGGCGGCGTACAGAGCAGCACCAGGCGACGGGTCAGGTCGAGCGCCTCCATCGCGAGGCGACCAACGTCGACGCTGTTCCCCTTGCCGATCAGAAGGGCCCCCTCCGTCGCATGCCGGGACTCGAGTGCCTCCTCGTCGATTGGGGCGCTCAGCTGCGCCGTTGCGGGGGCGAGGCAGCGCCCGCAGGCTCCCTCCTGGCTACCGCGCACGGTTCCAACGATGCGGACACCGCGATTCGTACGGTCGATTCGAACCTGGACCGTGCCTCGAAAGAACTCGTCGTCAAGCCGATCTTCAACGGCGAACGGTTCAAGGGTGAAGGTGCCCCCCGACGATTCGGCGAGGAGTGGCGAGAGATCAACGGGATAGAGGGGCGGCACCATCGCCGCCGATTCATTCTCCACGAACTACGCCTTCGACGCTCGGCGTCGCGCGGCAGCGGTGAGAACGGGGACGACGGCGGCGGGCACGAGTCGGTCGAGCGGTCCGCCATAGCGCGCCACCTCACGAACGAGACGGCTTGAAGTTGAGGCGTGTTCCGGCGCCGTCATCAAAAAGGCGGTTTCGATCTCTGGCGCGAGCAGGCGATTAGCGTGCGCCATGCGCAG
>CAIJIA010000141.1 GCA_903820655.1 uncultured Chloroflexota bacterium | reverse complement strand
GGCGTCGCGCTTCGCATGCTGCGGTCAATTTGTGCATTCAACATCATCGGTGCCGCCTTACGACCTTCAGCGGTGGCATCGACGTGTCGAATGACCGGCCATGAATCGGCGTGCTTGAGCAGGAAGTTGCAACTCCCCGAAATGAGCGCTTTCAGCTGATCCTCCCACTTCTCCGTCCAGATCTCGCTCGTGTACATGAGGATGACGCTCCACCAATCGCGGTACCACTCCTCGTAGATATCGCGATAGACACTCTCAAGGTCATCAAAGAACTGGTAGGCGGTGCCACTGGCGATGCCGGCACGCTGCGAGACGAGCTGCATGGTGACCCCATTAATGCCGTTCTCGTTCGCGAGGCTCCGTGCCGCGTCGAGGATCAGCTTTCGTGTTGCGATGGAGCGCTCCTGCTTCGGTTCATGGCGAATATCGGTACGCCAGTTCACCAGCGGGAATGGATCGGGCGGCAGGCCACCCTCTGCTGCAATCAGGTCGTTGGGTGCGGAGGTGGTGCTCATGGGCTAACTCTCCCACACGCGCCGTGCTGCGCACATGTGAGCCTTCACAGGGTCAGCGGCCAACTACTCCGCAGCGCGGCGCAGGTGGCGGATCAACTTCTCGGCGGCGTTGGCGCCTGGGGCACCCGTCACACCACCGCCAGGAGCGGTCCCAGCGCCCGAGAGGAAGAGGCCGTCGATTGGCGTCTCATAGCGGCCAATGCCGTAGAGCGGGCGCCACTGCGCAAACTGGTCGAAGCCCTCGTTCACGTGCATGGCGTGCCCACCCGTCGCGCCCCAGTCGCTCTGTAGGTCGGCTGGCGTAATGAGCTGTCGCGCCACGATGTGCCCGCCGATGCCGGGGGCGACGGATTCGAGCACTGCAACGGCGCGGTCGGCGAGCGTCTTGCGCGCGTCGGCGGTCCAGCCGCCCTTCAGGTCGACCGGCGCGTATTGCACCACGGCGCTCAGCAGGTGGCGCTTGTCGTTCGTGAGGCTTGGGTCGATCAGCGTTGGGATCATCGCTTCGACCACTGGTACGTCGCTCATCTCACCGTACTTGCTCGAATCGAAGGCGCGCTCGATTCCCAAGATGTCGCTGAGGATGGTGATGCGGCCGCGCAAGCGCACCTCTTGCTCGGCGGCGGAACCCGCGCTCGGAAAGACCGGGAGCTGATCGAGCAGGATGTTGAGCTTGGCGGTGACACCCGTGTTGCGCGTGGCGCGCAGGCGGCGTCGCAGTTCAGGGCCGGTCGCCTCAACGCCGAGCAGGTTCAGCAGCGTGCTCTTTGGATCAAGCGTTGAGAGCACGTACGGCGCGATGATCTCTTCGCCGCTCGCGAGTGCCACGCCCGTCACGCGACCGTCGCGCTCGGTAATGGCGGTGACCTGTGCGCCGGTGCGAATCTCGGCACCGAAGCCGCGCGCCGCATCGGCGACCGCGTTGATGAGTGCACCTGGTCCGCCGATCGCGACAACGGTCTCACCCGATGCGCCACCGTCGGCGCCATCTCCCGTGATGCTGTCAAAGAGAAGTGACGCGCCGGTGCCTGGTGAGATTGGTCCGCTTGCGTTGTAGCGCGAGCCGCGCCACGAAATGAGTGCCTCAAGGTGGTCGTCGTTGATGTACTCGTTGACGAGGTCAGCCGCCGACATTGGGAGCATGCGCAGAATCTCGCG
>CAIJIA010000140.1 GCA_903820655.1 uncultured Chloroflexota bacterium | reverse complement strand
GGCGGCGAATCATTACGTAGTTAAGGAGAGATCATGAAGAAGCACATTCGCTCGTTCGCGAGCATCACGGCAGCAATCGCGCTGCTCCTTGTACTGGTGCTGCCGGTCGCGGCGCACGCAACCTTCCCCGACGGAGATGCCATCCCGCAGGGCGGCGATGGTGCGGTTATTCACATTCGGATTCCGCATGGTTGCAGCGGGAAGCCTACGGATACGGTGAGCGTGCAGCTCCCCGACGGGGTGATCAACGCGAAGCCCGAGGCGCTGGCTGGTTGGACAGCAACAACGGAGCGTGTCGCCTCGGATCCATACACCCTGTGGGGCACCGACTACACCGACCGTGTTGGCGTTGTGACCTGGAGCGGTGGTTCGCTGGCCGCCGATCAGTATCTTGACTTCGGCATCAGCGCCATCTTTACGATGGAGCCAGGCACCTACACCGTTCCCGTGACGCAGTCATGCGGCACAGACTCTGTGGCGTGGATCGAAATTCCGGCCGAAGGGCAGGTCGCCGATGACCTCGAACATCCGGCACCAGAGATCACGGTCGTGGCCGCGAGCGGCGATGGCATGGGTATGGGCGGCGACGTCGATGCCGCAACAGATCCACTGGTGTACGTGGCAGTAGTGCTCGGCGCTGCAGCCTTGGTGACCAGCATCTTTGGGCTTCGCCGCGGCGCGAAGTCAAAGCGTTAGTGGCTTAGCGCTGAACGATGCCAAGCCCTGGGTTTGGTAAGCGGATGGTGAGGGGGCGCCTCGTGCGCCTCCTCACCGCCGTGCTCGTCCTCTGGATCGGCGTCGTGCATGCGCCTGCGTCGGTGCTCGCACATGCCGAAATCATCGCGATCACCCCCGCCGATGGGAGTAGCGCCTCCGCGGCACCAACGGAGTTCCGCATCACCTTTAACGAACAGGTTGGGTTGGAACGCGATGCTGTTCGCATCGTTGATTCGACTGGACGGCAGGTCGACGTGGCTCCCGAAGTGGCAGATGGCGTCACGGTGCGTCAGGCGCTCCCGCCTCTCGCCGATGGCTGGTATTTGGCGACGTGGACAGTTACGTCGGTAGACGGCCACATCCTGAATCAGGCCGCTACCTTCGGTGTTGGTGCGGCGAGTGAGGCGTCGCACGCCGCGGCGCTCGCCCTGCGCCAATCAACCGCGCCGTCAAGCTGGGCGGTACGATTCTGTGCCGACCTTGCGCTGCTCATCGCTGTTGGTGCCTCCGCTGCGTGGGCCGGTATGTTGGCGCGCTCTCAACGCGTGCAGCAACTGCGGCGCGGCGCCCTCGCAAGTGCCGCTATCGCAACCCTGGCGTGGTGGGTCATTGAGGCGGTCATTGGCGGTACGTCGTGGATCAATAGCGACAGCGCCGTCTTTGGGATCGCACGTATCGCGCTTCTCGCTTTGGCGGCAGGCCTCGCCACCCCGAAGCTGCATCGCGCCCCAGCACTATTCGCCATCGCGGCACTCGCCACGATGGTGATCGGTGGCCACCCAGGTAGCGCACCCATTACCGCGCTGCTCCTCGGCGCACACCTGCTCGCCGCATCTCTCTGGCTTGGTGCCGCTCCGGCGCTGCTACTCATGCAGCACGACGAGGCGGTGAGCGACGTCGACGCACGAACGTCGGCGAGGGCGTTTTCACGCGCCGCGACCGTGGCGATCGTGGCGATCTTTGGCGGCGGGACACTGCTTGGCATTCAGCTCACCGACGGAGTGGCTGGTGGTCTCACCCCGTATGTGGCGCTGCTGCTCGCCAAGCTTGGTCTTGCCGGCCTCGCACTGCTTGGTGGCGCCCGGGCCCGTCGGCAGTTCATCTCCTCGACCGGGAGGTTGGCTGGCTCCCGAGCCGCGTTGCGGCGACTGTTTGCGGTTGACGTCGCAATCTTGATTGGAGTGGCCGCCCTCTCGGCTGCACTCACGCTGGGTTCCCCGCATGAGGGTCATGCAACGCATCGTGGCATCGGCCGTTGTGCGATGCGGGCACCGTTCGACACGGCATATCTAACCCTCAACCCAGGGCGCGTGGGTGAGAACTTGATGCTCCTGACGGGGGCGCCTGCGGCCGAATCAATCTCAATTGAGTTTGCGCAACCCGGTAGCGCCGGTGCACTCAAAACTGACCTTTCGAGCAATGGAGGCGGCACGGCTGGGGCCGCCTGGCGGGGGAGCGTGGTGCTACCGCAGGCGGGGAGTTGGCGTGTGGCGTTGGTGATCCGCCCCGACCGTTTCACCGAGGTACGAGGCGCGTGCACGATGGAGCTCGCCCCATAGCCGAACCCTCAGGGAGGAACCCATATAGCGGCGGGCGGGTGATTCTGGGATACTCGCGCTCGGTCTCGGAGAGGTCGCATAGAGGTCTAGTGCAGCGGTTTGCTAAACCGCCACGTGGGGTTTTCCTGCGTCGAGGGTTCGAATCCCTCCCTCTCCGCCAGCCGTTGTACGCTGCACATCGCAGATGCGCCCGTAGCTCAGTGGATAGAGCGTTAGGTTGCGGACCTAAAGGTCGTGGGTTCGAGTCCCGCCGGGCGCACCATTCCCCCTCCCTCCTTATAGTGAAGCCATGAGTCGCGTTGCCGTTCTTGGCCTAGGCACCATGGGCGCCCCGATTGCGGGGCACCTCGCCGCCGCTGGGCACAGCGTGCAGGCATGGAATCGCGGCACGCACCGCACCGCACCTGCGGGCACCACGCAACACACATCACTAACGGATGCCCTCACCGGCGCCGATGCCGTGGTGCTCTCCGTCTCCGACACGCCCGATGTTGAGGCGCTGCTGCTCGGCACGCCAGGCCAGCCTGGCGCTATTGACCTGCTGAAGTCGGGGGCAATCATCATCGACACCAGCACCATTGCCCCGCGCGCCACGCGCGAGATGGGGGAGCTGCTCGCCAAGAAGGGGATCCTGATGGTCGACGCCCCAGTGAGCGGCGGCAGCGAAGGGGCACAGAAGGGGACCCTCACCGTCTTCCTCGGCGGCACCCCCGAAGCGGTGGCAGCGGCGCTCCCGTATATAGAGACGTTCGCGAAAACGATTACGCACCTTGGCCCACTCGGATCGGGGCAGGTTGGCAAGGCGGTCAATCAGATCGTGATCTCAGGCACCTATCTCTCGCTCGCCGAGGGAATCCTGGTTGGCCAGAAAGCAGGGCTCGACCCACAAACACTCGTGACCGCGCTCAGCGGCGGCTCGGCGCGCTCGTGGGCGCTCGAGAATCGCTGGGAGCGTATGGCGAACGACACCTACCCACTCGGCTTCAAGGTGTCACTGCACCGCAAAGACCTCGGTATCGCGATTGGCCTTGCCGACGAACTGAACGTGCCGGTGCCAACGGCCATGCTCGTGGCGCATCTGGAAGACGAACTGATCAAGACGGGCCATGCGGATAACGACATCTCGGCGCTCGCCCGACGCCTGCGCGACATCGCGAACGAGATCGACCCGGCGTGAGCGCCGAGCGCGACGCCATCCTCACCGCGCAATACGTTGCACTCACGACCTATCGCCGCGACGGCACCCCCGTCACCACTCCCGTGTGGGCGGCGGCAGAGGGCACAAGCCTCTATCTGTTCAGCAATGCCAAAGCGGGCAAGGTGAAGCGCCTGCGCAACAGCAGTCGTGCCGCCGTTGCCCCCTGTACCGCAACTGGCACGATCACCGGCGCACAGCTCCCAGCCGAAGCGTTCAACCTCGCCAGTGACCAGATGCCGCAGGTGTGGCGGCTCCTTACGACGAAGTACGGCATGGCCGCACGCCTCTTTGTGGCCTATGACCG
>CAIJIA010000139.1 GCA_903820655.1 uncultured Chloroflexota bacterium | reverse complement strand
TCAATGGCTAGGATGAGGGTGCGACCCGGATATCGCTGCCGAACCGTTTCCATCGTTGCATCGATTGCGGTCGGATGGTGGCCGTAGTCGTCGAGGACGGTGACTGAACCGTAGTCATAGCGCACCTCCATGCGGCGACCTACGCCCCCAAAGATGGCGAGTGAGCGCGCAATCCCATCGACGCTACCACCCGCGCTGGCCACGAGCGCGGCAACACCAAGGCCATTCGACGCGTTGTGCGCGCCAAGGAGCCCGATCGGCAACTCACGATTGAGAAGACCGCGAAGTGCTGGAGCTGCGACAGCGGCGCGGTCAGAGAGGTGGCTTATGGTGATCGAAAAGGATCCGGCACCGCGCGACGTCACCGTTGCAACGATATCAGCCGATTTCGCGCCAGGCGCCGCTGAGGTTTCGAAGGTGTAGATGTTGCGATGCTCTCCCACAGAGAGCAGTGTCACGAGCTCTGCGCCGCCCTGATCCCCGCTGTTAATGAATATCGCGCCGCTCCTGGCCGGATGAGCCGCCCATCGTGCAAACGTTTCTACAGCAGCCTGGCGGTCCGCAAAGATGTCGGGGTGATCCCAATCAACATTGAGGATCAGTGCACGGTCAACTTTGTAGGTATCAAAGTTGCCGCCGTACTCATCAGCCTCAACGATGAAACCAGGGTCGGAGCCAATGTGGACGGGCGAACCGGTAGGTGTGCCCAGCTCTGTGCCGAGTGGGCCGCCGACAAAAGCTGATGGGTTGATGCCGGAGCGAACGAACGCATCAAGAACCCATCCCGTGGAGGTGGTTTTGCCGTGCGTACCAGCAACGCCGATCATGAGACCACCGCGTGTAGCAGCGGCATCAGCGATCACCTGCTGTACGGAGACTGCGTGGGCGCCTGCCTCTCGTGCCAGTAGTACCTCGGGGTGATTCGGTTGCGTGCTCGTAATCGCCTTAGAGATCGCGACTGTGCTCTCGGCGTTGAGCGCCGTACAGCTCTGTAGAACTTCAGGACTCTCTGCAGAGCCGACTGGAATCCCCGCGCGCGAGAGGATCGCCGCTGACTCCCCCGTCAGAGCCTGGTCGTACCCTGAAACGCTTAGTCCGAGTGCCTTGGCGTGCAGCGCCGCCGCAAGTGCCGCGGTGCCGCCAATTCCAATGATGTGTAGGCGCGATCCTGGCAGGAGCGGGCTCCCTGCACGAGATGGCTCTAATCCAGCAGCGATATCGCTAATTGAGCGGGTCACAAGTTACCGATAGTTCTCAAACTGCAACGGCCGCTCAACATCGAGCTCTTTGAGGCTCGCCATCACCTCTTGTAGCTCGTCGCGTGACTTTCCGGTCACACGCACTGCCTCACCCTGGATCTGTGTCTTTACCTTTGGATGTGTGTCGCGAATGAATTTGGCGATCTTCTTCGCAGCAGCATCGTCAAGGCCTTTGCGTAGCTTGACGTGTACGCGTAGCGTATCTCCGCCCGCCGCCTCAGCCTTCCCCCAGTCGTAGGTTCGCAGGTCAATGCCGCGCTTCACCGACTTCGATTCGAGGATGTCACGCAGCGCCTTCAGGCGTAGGTCGCCGTCGACGCGGATGATCAGCTCGCCCTTCTCCTCTTTGATTTCGGCAGTTGCGTCGCGAAAATCGTATCGCGTGGCGATCTCCCGTCGGGTCTGGTCTAGGGCGTTCTTGAGCTCCTGCTCGTCATACTCCGAGACGACATCAAACGAATTGTCGGCTGCCATGCACTACCTCCTTGATGATTTCTGCACCTTCCCCGTGCTGAGGAAAGCATAGGTTTCGGCTCCGGTGCCGCTTCCAATCCCGCTTATGGTACGCCCGTTGAGCGTGAACAGAAGAATAGAGGGATCGCCGCTACGGATCTCGATACGCTTTGCACCCGTAAAGGAGAGTTGCGTGGCAGGGGCCATGGTTTTGCCCGAAACGCCAATCGTCGGGTCGAGCAGGCCGTCTACCCAAACACGGATCCACGTTGCAGAGGCGCCGCCTGTGATGCTCACCGTTACTCCAGTGAAGGAGACCTCCACAGTGCGCGTAGCCTGGCCGAGCGCGCCGTCGGCAGTGGTGACGCTAAAGCTCAAGGTCCAACGCCCCGCCGGAAGGGAGATCCCCCCAGTGGCTGCCCCGCTTGCATCACTCGTGATCGTGGAGGTGATAAGCCTCCCTGAGGTATCCGTTGCCGTGACCCCGACCTCGGAGTTCGGGGCGGTGACGAGCGAGATTGGCACGTCGCTGTTCTCAACAGCGAGGTTGGTCGAGGGCTGCGTCACGGTGATCTCGGGGGCAACCTTATCGGGGAGTGCCACGACGAACACTCGCTCTGCGCTGGTGCTCGACTCGCCGCCAGTGCCGGGCTTAACCGCGTGCGCCACGACCTCCGTGCGGCCAGTGCCGAGTGGAATAAGGAGGCTCCAGAGCCCACTCTCGTCAGCCTCCGTTGTTAACTGCGTCCCCGCGCTTGTGTCGATCACGATGATGGCGCGCGCATCAGCGGTCCCCTTAAGTTCGTAAGAGAGCGCCCCTGCCTCAAGGTTGCTGATTGCTTCAGTTGGATAGGTAATAGCAATAGAGGGCGGCAGAATGAAGCGCAGGAGTTGGAGCACCATAAAACCGCTGATCGCCAGTACCGCGAGCCCTAGTCCACCCATTGCTAGCACCCCTCGCGTAGAACGAATGACCCTTGGGCGCAGTGCGACGAGGCGATCCAGCGCTGAAGTTGCTCGTTGCGACGGCGTCGGGACGGGCACCCCTTCCGAAGTTGGGGGCCCCTGCCACCCAGCGGCAACAGTGGCCGGGTCGAGCCCTAGGTAGGCGGCGTAGGTCCGGAGTTGCCCGAGTGCGTAGACACGTGGCGGAAGCTGGCTATGGTCCTCGCGTTCAAACGCTTCCAGGATCGGAGCACGAATCTTAAGCGTGGCAGACGCTTCGGCGATGCTTACACCACGTCGCTCACGAGCTTGGCGAAGTCGATCACCGATGCTCGGGGCCTGCGGTGCAGCCTCTTCGATTAATCCTGCTTGCTGGGGAGCGAGGGGTAGCTGATCGCTCATGAGTTAAGCGTCCTCCCCTGTCTCCCCCGCTGCACTCGTTCCGCCTGTGTTGCCACCATTGGCGCCCGTTGCGTCAGCGGCGATCTTGTCGCGATTCACCACGCGTGCGGTTGAGCCATCAAACGATCCGATGTAGCCCTTCTCTTCTAGTTGGTCAATGATACGGGCGGCGCGCGCATAGCCAATGCGGAGGCGGCGCTGCAGGAGCGATGCAGAGGCGCGGTCATGCTCGGCAACAACTTGGACAGCTTCATCGAAGAGTCGGTCTGCCGGCTCATCGTCGCGCCCGCGATCTGCTCCCCCACCACCGCCGCTGCGCTCAGCGGAGGCGACGATCCCCAGTTGATAATCTGGCAGCCCTTGATCACGCCAGTGAGTTACCACGGCGTTGATCTCACGATCAGAGACGAAGACTCCCTGCATACGCGTGGGCTTTGGCGCATCTGATGGCTGGAAGAGCATGTCGCCACGACCAATCAGGTCTTCGGCTCCAGGCGCATCGAGCACAGTGCGCGAATCAATTTGGCTGGCCATAGAGAAGGCAATTCGGCTTGGAATGTTCGCTTTGATCAACCCTGTGACGACATTGACCGAAGGGCGTTGGGTGGCGAGGATAAGGTGGATTCCAGTAGCGCGAGCCTTTTGGGCAATCCGCACGATTGACTCTTCTGTCTCTCGACCATCTTGCATCATCAGGTCGGCGAGCTCATCGATGATGATGACAATGGAATACATACGGTCGTTGACATCTTCGCGGCTGGAGTTGTAGCCCTCAAGATTTCGTGCGCCAGCGTGCGCAAACATGCGATAGCGATTCTCCATCTCCAGAACGGCCCACTTCAGGGCGGAGGCAGCCTTATCGGATTCGGTAATCACCGGTACAAGAAGGTGCGGCAGACCGTTGTATCCAGACAGTTCGACGCGTTTCGGGTCGACCAAGATCATGCGTAGCTCCTGAGGAGTTCGGGCAAAGAGGAACGAGGCGATGATGGCGTTAACCATCACGCTCTTCCCTGAACCCGTCGCCCCTGCAATGAGAAGGTGCGGCATGCTGGCGAGATCGCGAACCTGTGGCGCACCACCAACATCCTTACCGAGCGCAAACGGAATCGCCTGGCTCGGCGTCCAGGCGCCTGCCTTATCAATGGGCGTAAGTAGCGGCTTAAATCGAATTGCTTCTGCCTCATGGTTTGGAATCTCAATGCCCACCACAGCCTTGCCTGGGATAGGGGCCTCAATACGGATTGAGCGAGCGCTGAGCGCCATTGCCAGGTCATCACCGAGGCCCTCAATCCTGCTAATCCGGACATTTGGCGCGGGTGTTAGCTCGTACTGCGTGACAACCGGTCCTGGGTTCGCCGTGACTGAGGTGATCTCAATACCGAGATCGCGCAACTTTTGCACGATGATCGCGGCGTTTGCCTGATGGATGCTGGCGTTTGGGCTGACGGACTTGCCCGGGGCATCGAGCAAACTCGTAGACGGTAGTGACCACGAAACTGCGCCATCAGCTCTGGTCCTAGTCGCAGGGGCTGCGCTTCCGTTTACGGAGTTAGCCCCTGATCCTCGTGCGGGTGCTCCGGAACGCACGCTTGCGGCGTCCGCTTCGGCAACGGGCTCTGTCGTAACGAGGGGCTCAGGCGCGATTGTTGGAGGTGCGACGGAGATCATTGGCTGCCGCGCAGCTTCAGCCTGAATTCGAGCCTCTTCGGCGACGCGTGCAGCCTCTCGAGCATTCATCGCTTGCTCGCGTACATCGGCAACCTTCTCAATCCCGCTGCTGACAACTTCCGCCCCCACTTTCGCCCCAGCAAAGAGGGTGGCGAAGAGTTTCCGGACAGCGGATTCAGCAAGGATCAATCCGATGCCGATCAGGATGCTCGTCCATGCTGCGAACGCGCCAATGCCAGTGAGCAGGTTCGCAGCGCCGCCACCAGCAATGCTTCCAATGCGGCCGCCGTGGGTCGGGAAGACGATCTCAATGAGCGCAAGCAGGCCGACCAGGGCAAGCAGTGACAAGGCGATACGCAGCGGCACCCGTGAGGCGGAGGCGGATCGTCGTTCGATCCAAATGGCGAAGCTGATGAGCAGTACTGGAACGAGCCAGCGCCCGGCACCGAACCATGGCGCGAGCACGTCGCGCAGCACGTCGGCGAGGGCTCCGCGACCCGGGAGTATCAGGCCGACAGCAAAGATGACGCCCGTGACGGCAAAGGCGAGCGAGATCAGCGTGCGGAGTGCTGAGCGTGATGCAAGCGGACTACGTCGCGCCTGACGACCGGTGCTCTCCCCTCCCCGTTTTGCCATCGCTTAAACCTCCACCACCACAGGGACCACGAGTGGGCGACGTCGCGTCTCCTTGCCGAGGAATCGCGATACCGATTCGCTCAACTGCGCCTTGATCAGTCCCACCTCTGCACCGCGCTCGCCCTTGTGCTGAATCGCCTTTAGGGCGATGGTGATTGCCTCTTCGACGAGTTTGTTGTCTTCATCGCCGTTGAGGAATCCACGCGTAACGAGTGCTGGGCGGCCGACCGGCTTACCGGTGCGTGCATCGACGGTGGCGATCACGACGACGATGCCGTCGTCGGCAAGGGTGCGTCGATCTCGGAGGACGATTTCGCTGATCTCGCCCACTGACGAACCATCGACAAAGACTGAACCATGCTCGACTGGCTTGCCGCGTCGCGCGCTGCCGTCTGCAGAGAACTCAACCGGCGTGCCGTTATCAATGATGAACACGGCAGATGGGGGGACTCCCATTTGTGTCGCAAGTCGACCGTGGGCAACCTGCATGCGCATCTCTCCGTGCATCGGCACGAAGTACTTCGGCTTAGTGAGTGCGAGCATCATCTTCAGCTCCTCTTGCGAAGCGTGACCTGAGACATGCACCTGTGCAATGGAGTGATAGATCACATTCGCGCCAGACTTAAAGAGATTGTCAATTGTTCGGCCGACCGCCTCTTCGTTTCCTGGGATCGGCGATGCCGAGACGATGACGGTGTCGCCGTTCTGAATTTCCACGTTGCGATGCTCTCCATTCGCCATCTTTGCGAGTCCCGCCATCGGCTCGCCCTGTGCGCCGGTGGTGGCGATCACGAGCGGCTCCTTTGTGCGGCGCGCGATCTCCTCTTTGGCAAGGAGTGGGGTTGGGAACTTCAGATAGCCAAGGTCGCGAGCGATCTTGACGTTCTGCTCCATAGAGCGACCAACGACGGCAACCTTGCGGTGGAACTCCCCTGCCGCATCAAGTACTTGCTGAATACGTGCAATGTTCGAGGCGAACGTTGCAATGATGACGCGGCCAGGTGCGCTGCTGATGATCCCCTTGAAGGCCTGACCAACAACCTGCTCGCTTGGCGTGTAGCCGGGGGCTTCAGCGCGCGTGCTGTCGGAAACCAGTGCAAGTACGCCCTGTGCGCCGAACTTTGCCAACATGGCGAAGTCCGCAGTCTTTCCATCAGCCGGTGTCTGGTCAAATTTGAAGTCACCCGTATGGATCACGGTTCCAACAGGTGAATGGATTGCGTAGCCCATGGCATCCGGGATGGAGTGACCGACACGGAAGGGTTCAATCGTGAAGGGACCAACCTCGAGTCGACCGCCTGGATCGAGTGGGCGCAGCGGATTGGCGGTGACCTTGAACTCTTTCAGCTTGTTGGCGAGGAGCCCTCGCGCAAGGGTGCTGGCGTAGACGGGCACACCAGGAAGCTCGGGAAGGATGTGCGGAAGCGCGCCAACATGATCCTCGTGCCCGTGGGTGATGAGGACCGCCTTCACGGCACTGCGTCGTGCGCGGAGGTAGCTGATGTCCGGAATGATGATGTCGACGCCAAGGGTGGTCTCATCGGGGAAGGCGAGGCCACAGTCGACGAGGATGATCGTGTCTTGGTACTCGTAGAGGTAGAGGTTCTTGCCGATCTCCCCCATGCCGCCGAGCGGGATCAGGCGAAGTGCTGGCCCACCCGCGGCCGCCTTATGAGGGCGACGGGTCTCCTGGGGACGCCTCGCCTCAGCAGGTCGACGTGCCGGTTGCGGGCGTTGGGTCATTCAGCCTCCCCTTGCGTCCTGGAACGGGGCCGAGTCGGCACCGAATCCACCTCGCGTAGGGTAGCCTCCCCCGCCCCTTCGCGAGCATTCGCGTTGAGATACTCCCGCAAGGCCACCATGTCGCGCTCCAAAGTGGGCCGCAGGCTCCCGTTGTGGAGTGCCGCTGCGGGGTGGTAGAGCGGGAAGAGCACGGCGCTTCCGTGCTGGTCGAGCGCTGTCTGTGCGTACGGACGCCCGTGTACCTCGGCAATCTTTGCGGTTGGCGCAAAGACAGCAAGCGCATACTTGCCGAGGGTGGCGATCACCCGTGGCTGGAGTGCTTGCAGCTGTCGCGTAAGGAACGGCGCGCACGCGGCGGTCTCAGAGCGTTGAGGGTTGCGGTTCTCGGGGGGCCGACACTTGACGGTGTTCAAGATGAAGACCTCCTCGCGCCGAAGGCCGATCGAAGCCAGAAGGTCATCCAGGAGGCGACCAGAGGCTCCAACAAATGGTCGGCCAGCCAGGTCCTCTCGTGCCCCAGGAGCCTCCCCGACAAAGACCAGCGCTGCGGTCGGGCTCCCCTCGCCGGGAACCGCCTGCGTTCGCGTCTCTGAGAGGCCGCACGCCGTACAGGTGGAGGCGTCGCGGGCTACCGAGGCGAGCTCGAGAGCGGCCCGGCTAGGCGTCGTGGTCTGCTCCATGCACCAGGTTCATGCTGGCCAGGAGCTCAGCAATCTCGACGGCGTTCGTCGCGGCACCCTTCCGCACGTTATCGCTCACCACCCAGAAGGCGAGCCCATGCTCGACGCTGGCATCGGTGCGCACTCGGCCAACGAAGATCTCGTCGCTTCCGGCCGCATCTGCCGCCAGTGGATAGGAGTGGTTCGCAGGATCATCAACAACCGTGACCCCTTGCATCGCGGCAAAAGCCGCACGAGCTAGATCGGGACTCAACGCACGGGAGAGCTCCACGTGCACAGCCTCAGAGTGACTGCGCTCAACCGGAACACGTACTGCCGTTGCCGAGATGCGGAGATTCGGTAGGTCGAGAATCTTTCGGCTCTCGTTGACGACCTTCGTCTCTTCTTTGGTGGAACCATCAGGGAGGAAGACATCAATGGCAGGGATTGGGCTCGATACGACAGCGTGCGGGTAGATTGTTGACGTAGGGTTACCGCCGCTCACGACCGCAGCGCGCTGCTGAATGAGATCGTCTACGGAATTTCCGCCCGCACCAGAAACCGCCTGGTAGGTTGCAACGACGACGCGCTCCAATCCGGCTGCCTCAGAGAGCGCCTTGAGGAGTGGTGCAAGTTGCATCGTTGAGCAGTTCGGGTTCGCAATGATTCCATTGTGGGCCTTCAGTGCGTCCGGATTTACCTGGGAGACAACTAGCGGCACGTTCGGATCCATGCGCCATGCACTGGAGTTATCAACGACAACACAGCCTCGGGCTGCAGCTTCTGGCGCGTACAGCAGGCTGGCGGCTCCACCCGCGCTAAAGAGCGCGATATCTACGCCGGTAAATGAGCCAGGTTGAACCTGCTGCACCGGAACATCTGCACCGCGGAAGCGCACGGTACGGCCACCACTCGTCGCAGCAAGTGGAATAAGTGTACGCACGGGGAATTGGCGCTCGTCAAGCACGGAGATCATGGTTTGCCCAACAAGACCGGTGGCGCCAAGGACGGCGACCACGTAGCCCTCTGGGTTTGATGCGCTGCTCATGCTGCCCAGTATACGACTGAGGACCTGCGGATTAACCGCAAGTCCTCAGTGGTGTTTCTAGAGTGAAAGGGCACGCTTACTCCTGAGGCGTGGCCTTGTGACGCTGCATGGCGGCGCGGCGCGACAGGTTGACGCGACCCTGGCGGTCGACTTCGGTGACCACAACCATGATCTCGTCACCAACGGCGACCTCATCCTCGACGGTGTTCACACGATAATCAGCGAGCTCGCCGATACGTACGAGGCCTTCCTTGCCTGGAAGGATCTCGACGAAGCAGCCGAAGCCCATGATGCGGGTGACCTTGCCCATGTAGAGCGCGCCGAGCTCAACCTCTTTGGTGATCCCGTTGATTGCATCAAGGACGCCCTTGGTGCGCTCTGGGTCAGCCGAAGCGATCTGCACGGTGCCGTCATCCTGCACGTTGATGTTGACCTGGAAGTCATCCTGCAACTTGCGGATGACCGCGCCACCCTTACCAATGATGTCGCGGATCTTCTCCGGATTGATCTTGATCGTGGTGATGCGTGGGGCGAAATCAGAGAGCTCTGGTCGAGCGGTGCTGATGATCGCGTCCATCTTGTCGAGGATCTCGAGGCGCGCAGCGAGCGCATCCTTGAGGCCGGTGCGAATGATCGCTCCGTTAATCCCCTGCACCTTGATGTCCATCTGCAAGGCGGTGATCCCTGTGCGGGTTCCCGTCACCTTGAAGTCCATGTCGCCGAAGGCATCCTCTTTGCCGAGGATGTCCGTGAGAACAATGAACTCGCCATCTGGCTCCGACATCAGGCCCATTGCAGCACCAGCGACCGACGCCTTGAGAGGCACGCCGGCATCAAGGAGTGAGAGGCTCGAGCCACAGGTTGAGGCCATTGAGGTCGATCCGTTAGAGGTCACGCACTCCGAAACGACTCGGATGGCGTATGGGAACTCCTCGATCGATGGGAGCACTGGGATCAGTGCGCGCTCGGCAAGGGCTCCGTGCCCAATCTCGCGTCGCCCTGGGCCACGCATCGGCTTGTTCTCGCCGGTGCTGTATGGCGGCATGTTGTAGTGATGGATGTAGCGCTTCTCGGTGATCGGCGAGATCGTGTCGAGACGCTGCCCCTGTGCCACTGGGCCAAGGGTGGCCACGCTCAACGCCTGTGTCTCACCGCGGGTGAAGAGGCCTGAGCCGTGTGCTCGTGGAAGCAAGCCAACCTCTACCGAGATCTTGCGGATCTCATCGACCTTACGGCCGTCGAGGCGGATTCCCTCCTTCATCGTGAGGTTGCGAGCGGTCTTCTTGTGCATCCAGGCGAAGAGATTCTTGCCGACACGCGCCTTGCGACGTGCTGCTTCGAAGATCGCCTTTGGTTCGCCCTTGCCGCTGCGTGCAGCGCGGATCGAATCGGCAATTCCCTCCTTCAAGGTCGCGAGGCGCCCTGGGAGTTCGTTGGCGAGGATCAACAACAGCTCAGCCGTTGCCTCAGCATCAGCAGCCGCTCGATGGTTCGGGGTTGTCGCTGCGCCATAGACGCGGGCGAGATCTCCGAGCTTGAACGACTCGCTCTCTGGGTACGCCTCCTTGAAGAGCACGTAGGTGTCGAGGTAGCTCCCCTGCTCGGTCGCGAAGGTGCGACCCTTGCCGAGTGCCTCGTCAAGGAAGGCGACGTCAAAGCCGAGATTGTGTCCGACAAGGATTGCACCCTTAGCAAATTCAGCAATCTTCTCGGCCGCCGCCTTCGGCGTCAGGCCGCCCTTAATGTCTTTGTTGGTGATGCCGTGCATCTGGGCGCCGACAATGCCATTCCCGGCGTCGACAAAGCTGCTCCAACGATCGGTGATCTTGCCACCCTTGACCTTGACGGCAGCGACCTCCACCAGATCCGAAATCTTCGGATCAAGGCCGGTCGTCTCCGTGTCGACAATGACGAAGGTGCCGCCATTTGCGGCAGCCTCAGCAAACGCAAGCACGCTATCGGTGCTTGGCTCGATGTATGGAACGCGCTTCTCCTTGCCAACCTTGGCGCGGAGCTCCTCCTGAAGGGCAACGAGCGCCTTGATGGCGTTATGTCCGAACTCAATGGCCTCAGCCATCTTGTCTTCGGTGATCAGGTTTGCGCCGGCCTCGACCATCATGATCGCGTCGACGGTTCCTGAAACCACCAAGTCGAGATCGCTCTCCTTGAGCTGGTCGAACGTTGGGTTGATGACAAAGGCACCGTTCACGATGCCGACGCG
>CAIJIA010000138.1 GCA_903820655.1 uncultured Chloroflexota bacterium | reverse complement strand
TGATTGCGCAGCACCCCGATGAGTTTGAACTCGTTGCCCTTGCATCAGGCCGTGGCGGTGAACAGCATGATGCGCTGGCTTTGTCCAATCCAAAAGCGCGTAGCCTCGTTGGTGGCAGCGCTGACGACCTTCGCACGCTGGGTCTTGATACCGCGCCAGACATCGCGTTGGTCGCCACGACCGGTGTCATTGGCCTTGCTGCGACCGTGGCGGCCCTTGAGGCGGGCGTCGCGGTGGCAATCGCGAATAAGGAGACGATCGTCGCTGGAGGCGACGTGGTGATGCGCGCCGCCCGTTCCGCTGCAGAGCGCAAGGGGACCAATGTTTTGGAGCGGTTGCGCCCAGTCGATTCAGAACACTCTGCGCTCTGGCAGTGCCTCGTCGGGGAATCGCTCGATCGCGTTCGATCGCTCTGGCTGACGGCGAGCGGCGGACCGTTTCGCGAATCGACGGCCGCAGAGATTGCTGCCGCAACTCCCGCGAAGGCGCTCAAGCACCCAACCTGGAGCATGGGGGCGAAGATCACTATTGATTCAGCGACCCTGGTGAACAAGGGCCTTGAGGCGATTGAGGCGCACCGACTCTTCGCCGTGCCGATGACGCAGATCAAGATCGTGGTGCACCCGCAGAGCGTCGTGCATGGCCTCGTAGAGTTCGTTGACGGATCAACGAAGGCGCAGATGGGGAGCCCAGATATGCGCGGGCCGATCGGTTATGCCCTCGGCTATCCTGTGCGTATGGCATCAACAATCCCGAACGTGAACCTCGTAACGCACGGATCGCTCACGTTCATCGCGCCTGATCTTGTGCGCTTCCCAGGGCTGGCAATCGCCTTGGAGGCCGGTCGAGCCGGCGGTGCCGCCCCGGGCGCGCTCATCGCTGCCGACGGTGTGGCGGTCACCCGCTTCCTGGCGGGGGAGTTCCCACTGGGCGGCATCCCACAGCTGCTCCGCGATGCGGTGGAGCGGTTTGGTGTTCGCCCAGCCCCAGGGAGCGTTGCTGAGGTGATCGCACTGCATGAAGAGGTCACGACGTTCGCAGAGCGCTGGAGTGGGGCCGCCTGATGGAGATTCTGAGCGGCATCGCTGGACCGGTGCTCGTCTTCGTGCTGCTCGTCGTGCCGCTCATCGTGGTGCACGAGCTGGGTCACCTTGTTGCGGCGCGACTCCGCGGCATCGACGTTCCTGAGTTCGGCATCGGGTTCCCACCACGCCTCTTCACGCTGCTCCGCGGTCGGCGCACGGAGCTCACCATCAATGCCCTCCCGCTCGGTGGCTTTGTGCGCATGGCGGGCAGCGAAGAGGGTGATACCGATCCTGCAGGCTGGGAGCGAGCAACGCTGACCTCAAAGGTGCTGGTGATGGTCGCGGGAGTCGCCATGAACATCATGGTTGCCTTCCTGCTGATGCTTCTCCTTTCGGGTCCGTTGGCTGAGCGATCGAGCATTCTGCTCGAAGATGTGCAACCAGGCTCCCCGGCCGCGGCCGCTGGACTGCTGCCAGGCGACCGCATCGTCGGCCTTGAGGGCGAGACGTTCGACCGCTTCGATTCGCCGTTGCAGAGCCTTCCAGCGCGGGCAGGGGAGAGCGTGCGCGTGACGGTGGCAACTCCTGGTCAACCGGCACGCGATGTTTCCATTGCACTTCGGACCGCAGAAGAAGCGGCAGGGCAGGGATACATGGGCGTGAAGATTGCCTCCATTGATAGCGCGGGGCCGCTCTCCCGCTCAATCGGCGATGCGCTCGGACTCGCCGCTACACGCACCTGGGATGCTGGAACGTCGATCATCGGCGAGCTAGGCAGCTTCGTTACGTCGCCGTTCCGCCCAACTGACGGAACCAGCGGTGTTGCTGGACCAATCGGCATCGCGGTTGGTGTCTCGGCGGCGGCTGGACAGCTCGGATTTGCTGGCCTCTTGCACATCGCGGCCCTCCTCTCGGCAAATCTTGCGGTGCTGAATTTGCTGCC
>CAIJIA010000137.1 GCA_903820655.1 uncultured Chloroflexota bacterium | reverse complement strand
CGCCAACGAGAACATCTTCGTCAAGATTCTCGACAACGCCCGTGAGAAAGATGTCTTCATCGTGCAGCCAACCTCTCGCCCAGTGAGCACCTCCATCATGGAGCTCCTGATCATGATCGACGCATTCAAGCGCGCCTCGGCCGGTCGCATTACCGCCGTGATTCCGTACTACGGCTACGGTCGCTCCGACAAGAAGGATCAGCCGCGCGTGCCGATCACTGCGCGACTTGTTGCCGACATGCTGCAGGTTGCTGGCGCAAACCGCATCCTCACCCTCGACTTGCACCAGGGCCAGCTGCAAGGGTTCTTCAACGTTCCGGTCGACGAACTCACCGCCGTGCATCTCCTCTCTAACTACATGCGCCAGCGCGGCACCGAGAACCTTGTCGTCGTCACCGACCTCGGATTCGCAAAGCGCGCGCGCACCTTCGCTGAACTGCTCAATGCACCACTCGCGATCGTCGAGAAGCGACGCGAAGGAAACAATGACGCCGCGGAGGTGCTGAACGTCATCGGTGACGTGAAGGGGAAGCGCGTTGTGATCGTCGACGACGAGATCGACACCGCCGGCACCCTTACCGAAACGATCCGCGCGATTGAGAAGGCTGGCGCAATTGAAGTGACTGCATGTGCAACGCACGGTGTCTTCTCTGGTCCAGCAATTGAGCGCATCGAAAACTGCAACGTGCTCGAGGTTGTGGTCACCGACTCCATCCCGATGCCCGTTGGAGCAAAGAGCACGAAGATCAAGCGCCTCTCCTCTGCCCCGCTCTTTGGTGAGGCCATTCGGCGCATTCATCTCGGTGAGTCGGTCGGTGCCCTCTTCGGCAAAGAGTCCGCGACCGCTGAAGAGATGCTCTTCTGGGATGAACACCAGACTGGACCAGTTTCAACCGTTCCGTCCAGCGAGAAGCGAACACGACGATGACGCTGAAGCTGCATCGACCTGACGAGCGCGGCGCAATCGTTGCGCGCGCTCCCGAGAAGAACGTGGACTGGCGTGCTTCACTGCGTAGCCCGCGATGGAACGCTGCGCCGATGAAGAATCCTGAAATGAATCCGACCAGCAGGCCGGTAAGTGCCCTCTTCTGGGTTGTGCTCGCCGCGCTTACGTTTGGCATCCTGGTGATCGGGTACTCCGCCGGATTCTGGCGCTAGGCCCCCGCCAGCGATGGTCTTCGGCTTTCTCTCCCGACTAGTCGATTCAAACGACCGCGAGCTCGGTCGTCTCAAGCCGATCCTTGACGCCGTCAATGCGCGCGCCAATGAGATGGAGGCGGCGAGTGATAGTGAAATTCGTGCGCGCATTGATGCGATCTCTGCCGTGTTGCGCACGCTCGAAGGTGAGGCGCTAAAGACGGCGCTTGACAATGAGTTGCCAGAAATTCTGGCAGCCGCTCGCGAAGCTTCACGCCGTACCACCGGCATGCGCCCGTACGACGAGCAGATCCTTGGCGCTATCGTGCTCCATCAAGGAAAGATCGCTGAGATGCGCACCGGTGAAGGGAAGACGCTCGTTGGTCCGCTCGGTGCCACCGTCAACGCTGTTGGTGGCCGTGGCGTGCACGTGGTAACCGTGAACGACTACCTCGCGCGGCGCGACGCCCGCTGGATGGGCCCGATCTTTGCCTTCATGGGGCTCTCCATTGGCGTGATCGCGCACGACAGCTCGTTCCTGTTCGATCCCGAATATCACAGCAGCGACGAGCAGACAGCCAAGCTGCGCCCTGTCACCCGACGTGAAGCGTATGCCGCTGACGTGACCTACGGCACGAATAATGAGTTCGGATTCGACTATCTGCGCGACAACATGGTCACCGAGCTTGAGCAGCGCGTACAGCGTGGCCACGCCTTCGCTATCGTTGACGAGGTTGACAACATCTTGATTGATGAGGCACGAACGCCGCTCATCATTAGCGGCCAGGCGGCAGAGTCACAGGATTTGTATGCAACGTTCTCCAAGCTGGTGCCGCGCCTGCGCGCGCGTGACGCTGGCGCGGAGTCTGGCGGCGATTACTTCCTCGACGAGAAGGAGAAGGCCGTCTCCCCAACTGAGGATGGTGTGGCGCGCGTCGAGCAGATGCTCGGCATTGAAAACCTCTATAGCGGTGACCCGCTCATGGCACGTCACTTTGAATCTGCGCTTCGTGCGCATGCGCTCTTCAAGCGCGACCGCGACTACATCGTTGAGGGTGGTGAGATCGTCATCGTCGATGAGTTCACTGGCCGCAAGATGCCGGGGCGCCGTTGGTCTGAAGGGTTGCATCAGGCTATCGAGGCAAAAGAGGGGCTTCACGTACAGCGCGAGTCGGTGACACTCGCAACGATTACCTTCCAGAACTACTTCCGTCTGTACGGCAAACTCGCCGGCATGACCGGTACCGCCATGACCGAGGCGGAAGAGTTCAGCAAGATCTACAACCTTGAAGTTACCGCTATCCCGACACATCGTCCGATGGTGCGCGATGACCAGGCTGATCTTGTCTACCGCACCGAACGCGCGAAAGATGGCGCCATCGTGGAACACATCAAGGAGCGAATTGCGGCTGGCCAGCCAGTCCTCGTTGGCACAACATCGGTTGAGCGCTCCGAGCATCTCGCAGCGTTGCTCAAGCGAGAAGGGATTCCCCACAACGTCTTGAACGCCAAGCAGCACGAGCGTGAAGCGCCCGTTGTTGCACAAGCTGGTCGCAGCGGTGCAGTAACGATCGCCACCAACATGGCGGGCCGCGGTACCGACATCGTGCTCGGTGGCAACCCTGCTGGACTCGCGTCGGAGGCACTGCGCGTGCGCGGACTCAATCCTGCCGAGGTAGACGCTGCAACGTACGCTGAGGCACTCGCTGAGGCGGAGCGCTCCTGCGCTGCCGATCGCGAAATCGTTCTCGCCGCTGGCGGCCTCCGCATCATTGGTACCGAGCGACACGAGTCACGCCGCATCGATAACCAGCTCCGTGGTCGCGCCGGTCGCCAGGGCGACCCGGGTTCGTCGCGCTTCTATCTCTCACTGGAAGACGATCTGATGAAGCGGTTCGCCGGCGAGCGCGTAGTGAGCTTGATGGATCGCCTCGGATTTGACGAGACGCAGGCGCTCGAATCTTCAATGGTGAGCCGAACCATTGAAGGAGCGCAGACGCGCGTTGAGGGATACAACTTCGATATTCGTAAGCGCGTCGTTGAATTCGACGACGTCATCAACAAGCAGCGTGCCACCGTTTACGGTGAGCGCGACCGTGTGCTCCATGGCGATGATCTCAACCTCACGGTTGAGGATTCGCTCCGTGCAGAGGCGCGCTCAATCGTGATGACACATTGCCCACCAGGCCTGCCGGGCGACTGGAATCTGGAAGCGCTGAAGGGTGACCTAAAGCGAGCGGGCATGACGCCTCCTGACGGCCTCGAGAACATTGTTGAAGATGCGATCCTGATTGATGCGATTGAAGTTGCCGCGCTGGAGGCGCTCAACAAGAAGGCCGAGGAGTTTGGTCCAGAGATCTGGCCGCGCGTCTTGCGCGCCGTGATCCTGCGCAGCATCGATCAACTCTGGGTGGAACACCTCACCGAAGTTGATGACCTGCGTCGCGGCATCGGGCTGCGCGGCTATGCCCAAGAGGATCCGCTCAACGCCTTCAAGAAGGAGGCGTTCAAACTCTACGACGAGTTCCAGGGGCTGATTCGCGTCAGCATCGGCCGGTCGATCTTGCGCGTGAGCGTGGTGCAGCAGGAGGCACCGCGCCCCAAGATCGTCGCCACCAGCGCAGCGAGCGCCACGTCGGCCCCAGCACCGAAGGCGCCTGTTGCGGCGGCCAGCGATGTTGGCCGAAATGACCCTTGCCCTTGTGGCTCTGGGAAGAAGTACAAGAAGTGCCATGGCGCATAGCGTGAGCAGCGAGTCCCCCGTGGGTGCCGCGGTTCGGCTGGGTGAGGGTGCAGGGTGAGCGTCGACGCGACCTCCCTGCGGGACCTCCTCGGTCGCATCGAGGCGACCTCGGGGCGTCTTTGACCCTGTAGCGAAAGCGGCCCGACTCGCTGAGATCGAAGCGGCAATGCTCGCCCCGGGCTTCTGGGATGACCAGCGCGTCGCCCGGCGGCTCGCCCGCGAGGCAGAGGGGCTCCGTGAAGAGCTGGCCCTCTGGAAGGAGTTAACGACCGCCGCCCGCGACCTTGGCGAACTCTTCGAGCTGGCCGAATCGGAGGGTGACCAGGGGCTGCAAGACGAGGTCTCTACGAAAGCGGCGCTCCTTGAGCACGACTTCGAGAAAGCCCGCACCTCACTCCTCTTCAGTGGCGAATACGCCGACGCCGACGCCATCGTCACCATTCAGGCTGGCGCCGGCGGGACCGAAGCGTGTGACTGGACCGCCATCCTCCTGCGTGCCTACATGCGTTGGGCTGAACGGCATAGCTTCGCCACAGAGATCGTGGACTCCACCGATGGTGAAGGCGCTGGGTATCGCAGCGTTGTTCTGGAGATTCGCGGCCGCAATGCGTTCGGGTGGCTCCGCGCAGAGCGCGGCGTGCATCGCCTCGTGCGCATCTCCCCGTTCGATGGACAGAAGCGCCGACAGACCACCTTTGCCATGTTCGAAGTGATCCCCGAGGTAGAGGATGACGCTGAGGTGACGCTCAACTGGGACGAGATTCGCGTCGATACCTATCGCTCCAGCGGCGCTGGTGGGCAGCACGTGAACAAGACCGAATCTGCCGTTCGCCTTACCCACCTTCCAACAAACTCCGTCGTATCGAGTCAGAACCAGCGATCGCAAATGCAGAACCGTGAAACGGCTGAGCGCATGTTGCGCGGCAAGCTTATTGAACTGAAGATTCGCGCACGAGAAGACGAACTTGCCCGCGTGCGCGGTGAAACGATCTCCGCCGGCTGGGGGAACCAGATCCGCAGCTATGTGCTGCATCCGTACCAGATGGTGAAGGACCACCGCACCGGGCATCAGACTTCGGACACCGTTGGTGTGCTTGATGGCGACTTTGATGCATTCATTCTTGCTGAGCTTGAGCGAGTCTCTACTGGAGCACCGATCGCTGGCGGCAGCATGGATGAGGAGTAGGATCCACAGATGAGTGACGCGGTAGAACTCGGCACACCTGAGGGCGCGGTTGTTGACCTGCAAGGAGTCTCTGTGACCTATCCGAGCGGCCATATTGCCCTCGGTGATGTCAGCCTCACCATTCAGCGCGGAGAGTTCGCCTTCCTGGTTGGGCCGTCAGGTGCCGGGAAGTCAACCTTGATCGGACTCTTGGTTCGCGACGTGCTGCCAACCGCTGGCGAGGTGCATGTTGCTGGCTTCCCAGTGCATCGCCTCTCCGGAGGTGAGGTGCCGAAGCTTCGTCGTCGAATTGGCGTGGTGTTTCAGGACTTCCGACTTTTGCCCCGACGAACCGTTCGCGAGAATGTTGCCTTTGCCCTTGAGGTGACAGGGGCCGCACCGGAACGCGTTGCCACCGCAACGGATCGCGCGCTGCGGATCGTCGGCCTGGCACGCCTCGCCGATCGCTACCCATCTGAACTCTCTGGTGGCGAGCAGCAACGCACCGCAATCGCACGCGCAATCGTTGGCGACCCGGAGCTGCTCATCGCCGACGAGCCAACCGGCAACCTTGACCCGCTCATCAGCTGGGAGATCATGGAGCTCCTGATGGACATCAACCGGCTCGGTGTCACAGTGTTGGTCGCAACGCATGACTCTGACATCGTCACCACTCTGCGCCGCCGCGTCATCGGCCTCGAAGGCGGTCGCCTCATTCGCGACGAAGCGAACGCCACGTATCACCGGGTAGGCTGATGAACATGCATCATGAAAGCCCATCGAATCGCAGTCGGCTCATTCGGCTGAGTGTCTCTGCCGCGGCGAATGGGCTCTCTCGTAATCGGCTAGCAACGATCGCAGCTACAACAACCATGACGCTGATGCTCATGGTCCTCGCATCGGTGCTGGTAATTCGCGCAGGCCTTGATGCGGCGCTCTCATATGCCGACTCAAAAGTTGAGGTCATTGCCTACCTGAAGAGCTCTGTCACCGAGAGCGAGGCGCGCTCAATTCAGGTTCAGATTGAGGGAATTGACGGGGTGAAGGGGGCTACCTATGTGAGTGCCGACGATGCGCTTGCCGCCTTCAAGGTGCGACTAAAGGAGCGCGGCGAGCCAGACCTTACCGGCAACCTTGGCGTGAACCCGCTCCCTGCCAGCTACGAGATCGCCCTCGATAACCCTGCCGATACAGGCCGGGTTGCCGACGGTCTCGCCTCGATCACCGCGGCCTCCTCATTTAGTCGCATCATTGATGGACGCGCGCTTGCGGAGAGTCTCGTCGCCATCACGAGTGCACTGCGCATCGTTGGGCTAATCATCGTGATCGGCTTCTCACTTGCCGTGCTTGCTGTGGTCGTCAACGCCATCCGGCTCGCCATCCTGGCGCGAAGCGATGAGATTGCCATCATGCGCATCGTTGGCGCGAGCGCCACCTGGGTGCGCCTCCCGTTCATTCTCGAGGGGCTTGCGATCGGCGCTGCCGGAGCACTGATCACGCTCTTCGTCTTCGGCATTCTGAGCGCCAGCATTGGCGCTGTCAT
>CAIJIA010000136.1 GCA_903820655.1 uncultured Chloroflexota bacterium | reverse complement strand
TGCCTGGTGGACGCTCGCCGCCCCTGGGGTGCCCGCAACGGTGGGGAACGCCTTTGACACCTACGGCGCGGCCGGATTCTTCGTTGCCCTCGCCACCCTCTTCCTGCTGATCGCGCCAGATGCCTTCGGTGAACAGCTGCGATTTGACTGGTGGCCTGTGCATGTGGGGCTCGTAACGGTTGCCTCACTCGGTTTTATCGCCACCCTCATTGGTGCGGCGGTGACCGCAACTGGTTACGACCTACCCCTCGCTTCCGTCTTCGGCATCGACCACGCCCCTGGACTCTGGGTGACCCTTATCGCGCTCGGAGTTTGGATCTCAGGCGTGGCCCAGATCGTCGACGCGCGGGACGACCGCTAAGCACGATTCGTGCTCAATAGAGGGGCGCCACCCCCAACCTGCTAGGGTGTCTACGTGCAGCCGTGCGCTCCGACGCGCGGGCAGGTGGCCGATACCGGCCCAGCCCCGTCGTAGCAGCGCACGCCACGTTATCTACTAAGAAACCAGAGGTACAAAGTAATGGCACGTAATGTCGCTATTTTCGTAGACGTCGCAAACGTCTTCTACGCAGCAAAGGCTGCAGGCGTTGACATCGATTACGTCACGCTCCTTAAGACCCTTACGGCAAACCGCGATCTTGTTCGCGCCTACGCCTATACCGGTCTTGATCCAGACAACGAGAACCAGAAGGCCTTCCACAACTTCCTGGCGCGAAACAACTACAAGGTTGTGAGCAAGGACGTTCGCAAGTACGGCGACGGTCGCTTCAAGGCGAACCTCGACATCGAACTCGTCGTCGACCTTGTGCGCCTTGCGCCAAAGCTCGACATCGCAGTCGTCATTTCAGGCGACGGCGACTTCGCACCAGCAATTCGCGCGGTGCAAGATATGGGCGTGCGCGTTGAAGTCGTAAGCTTCCGCGCAAATACCAGCAGCGACCTCGTTGAAGTTGCTGACCAGTTTATTGAGATCACCACGATCGCCAAGGTCGAGGCGGGCGCACGAAGCGGTCGCCGCGTTGCCGCAGAGGGCGAAGAGGATCTCTCCATGACAGAGGTTCCCGACAAGCAGTCCGAGGCACCAGCACGACCACGTCGCGTTGGCGCAGCGCCCGAGCGCGAGCGAGTTCGCGGCGGACGCACCGCACGGCCTGCAGCGCCACGTACCGCAGCGCCGGTGCGCCGCTCATCGACAATCCGCGTTGGCGACACGATGGTTGATGCTGATTCCATTGAGACACTGACGCTTGATGATCTCGGTCCAGACGATCTCGCCGCAGGCGCAGAGCCATCACCACACAGCCACGAAGGCGCAGCTGCGTTCGGTGAGGACGGCCCACGCCGCCGCCGCCGTCGCGGTGGTCGCGGACGTCGTGGTCGTGGCGGAGTCGGTGGTGACTCACTCGACGGCATTGAGACAATGACGCTTGACGACGCCGATGATGGCGCGCCAGGCGGCGTTCCGGAATATCTCGCCACCGAGCGACGAACCGCTACGGGTCGCGGACCAGTGCGCGCTGCACGGCAGCAGCTTGGCTCCGGCCCATCACGCATCGCCGATGAGGTTGCTCGTTCCCACAAGGACGACACGATTCGTTCGAGCGCGAGCTACAACGACGCCGATGATGGCATCAGCGATGTCTCGCCAGATGTGGCCGCGCTCTTGCAGTCCCAACTGCAGGCGACCGGTCGATCGGCGAGCGAGTCGGCGGCATTCAACGGCAAAGAGGCACCAGTGAGCGGCAAGGGCCGTTCGCGTGGCGGTCGACCGGCACCGAAGAGTGCCGCGAAGCCTGCCGCGAAGGCTGCCGCTAAGCCTGCAGGACGCGGTGCCGCCAAGCCCGCCGCAAAGGTTGCACTCGTAAAGAAGAGCACCACGCGGCCGAAGGCTAAGGGGAGCAAGGGAGCCTAACGAGATGGCGCGGGCGGTCTCAACGCCGCCTGACGCCGCTCACCCTGCACGTCGCCCAGCACGCTTCGCAACCCGTGGCCACGATGCCGCCGCGGCGCATCTTGCCGCACTGCTCGCTGACGCACCACCGCACGCCCTGCTAATTGTTGGGCCGCGCGGTGCGGGTGCGGGAACGCTCGCTCGTGATGCCGTGGCAACGCTCATGTGCGGCGCACCCGTTGAGGGTGGCCCCTGTGGCGCCTGCCGCGCCTGCCGACTAATCGCCTCGGGGAGCCATACCGACCTTGTCCTCATCTCGCCAACTGGCGCTTCGGATGAGATCGGCATCGAACCGATTCGCGCCCTTGCCGCCGGCCTCGCCCTCTTCTCGGTTGAAGGGGGCCGCCGCATCGCACTGATTGAGCGCGCCGATCGCATGAACGAGGCGGCACAGAACGCACTCCTTAAGACTCTCGAAGAGCCACCATCCCGCACCCACGTGATCCTGGCAGCCGCAGAGGATTCGCGACTCATGCCAACCATTCGCAGTCGCTGCGCGGTGATTCGCATCGGCCTGCCAGATGCGAACCAGGCAAGCGAGCTCCTCGGCGAGCGGCTCGGCGTTGATGCGCCAACAGCGGTGCGGCTTCTGCGCATGTCGTCTGGTCGCCCTGGGCCACTCATTGATGCCGAAGCAACAGGGGACGCGGCTCGCGCACACGCGCAGATCCGTCGCCAAATCCTTGACTTCGCCGCAACACAACCGCACGCACGACTTGGACAGCTCGGCGCGCTTGTTGCCGATGCGCGCGCCATCCTCGTTGCTGGTGCCGACGACAGTGACGGCGCTGATGGCACCGAGAGTGACGACAGCAGTGATGACGCGCCAGAGGTTGATGCTGAGCCCAAAAAGAAGAGTCCAGCAAAGCGGAGCGCTAAGCCGACACCTGCAGAGCGCCGCGCAGCTGCAACCGCACTCTTGCGCCTCTGGCGTGGCGTTGCGCGTGATCTCGCACTCGTGAGTACCGGCGCGGTTGACCAGATCGCCTTCCCAGAAGATCGCGCAGAGATTGAGGCCGTTGCACACAAACTCCCAGCAGCAACTTGGGGAGAGGCTCTGCGCTCCATTGACAAGACGCTAAACGCGTTGCGCCGCAATGGGAATCCAGAACTTCTTCTCGACGCCGCTGCCCTGAGCTGGCCAACGCTATGAACGGTACGGCGCTCAAGCATCAGCGAGATCTGTTCGCGCGACTTTTGACACTCGGTGAAGAGGTAACGGATGCGCTTGATCACACGAACGTTGTCTCAACACTCGGCGAAGAGGAACTGAATCGAGCAGTCGCTGCAATCGGTG
>CAIJIA010000135.1 GCA_903820655.1 uncultured Chloroflexota bacterium | reverse complement strand
CGCTCCGGGCAGGGCGGCGTACAGAGCAGCACCAGGCGACGGGTCAGGTCGAGCGCCTCCATCGCGAGGCGACCAACGTCGACGCTGTTCCCCTTGCCGATCAGAAGGGCCCCCTCCGTTGCATGCCGGGACTCAAGTGCCTCCTCGTCGATAGGGGCGCTGAGCTGCGCTGTTGCGGGAGCCAGGCAGCGACCGCAGATCCCCTCCTGACTCCCCCGCACGGTTCCAACGATACGTACACCGCGATTCGTTCGGTCGATTCGAACCTGGACCGCAGCCTTGAAGAGTTCGTCGTCGAGTTGCTCCTCGACGGTGAAGGGCTCTAGGGTGAAGGTGCCTCCCGACGATTCGGCGAGGAGTGGCGAAAGATCAACGGGATAGAGAGGCGGCACTATCGCCGCCGATTCGTTCTCCACGAGCTACGCCTTTGACGCTCGGCGTCGCGCAGCAGCAGTGAGAACTGGGACCACGGCGGCGGGCACCAGTCGGTCGAGCGGTCCGCCATAGCGCGCCACCTCACGAACGAGACGGCTTGAAGTTGAGGCGTGTTCCGGCGCCGTCATCAAAAAGGCGGTTTCGATCTCTGGCGCGAGCAGGCGATTAGCGTGCGCCATGCGCAGCTCGGCCTCAAAGTCGGAGCCGGCACGGAGACCACGAATGATCAGGGTCGCCCCCGCCTCTGCGGCAACCCGAACGGCAAGATTGGATGCGGAGAGGATCTGCACTCGTGCGCTCGCGGCGCCGAGCTCTGCGTCAATCACGCTCCGTAGGAGAGCGGTGCGCTCCTCAAGGGTGAGGAGTGCCTCTTTATCGGAGTTCGGCAGGATCGCAACGACGAGGCGATCAGCGATCGCCAGGCTGCGACGGATCAGGTCAATGTGGCCGAACGTCACAGGATCGAAACTACCCGGATAGAGCGCCACTCGTTCACTCATAGCCAACCTCCGATCACGTTGTGCTGATGCGTTCCAGCAGATCTACGCAACTGTCGCCGTAGATCAGCGTTCGCACACATCGTAGTCCCTCAGGGAGCGCTCGGGGTAGGTCGCCCGGTCGCGTGCGCCCAGTGAGCGCAAGGAGCCCCTCGTCGGAGAGCGGACCACCAGGCGCTGCGCAGCGAGCCAGGATCCCTCCCGCCAGCGCGGCGTCGTCATAGGGGGGATCAGCAACGATCAGATCGAAAGTGGCGCCTGGCGCCTCAAGGGCGACCAGCGCATCGGCGCCCTGGAGGGTTGCTCGTTCTGTCAGCTTGAGTGTCACCAGATTCGCGTGAATGATTGCGACCGCGTCGCGTGAGCGCTCAACAAACAGCGCGTGAACAGCGCCGCGGCTCAGCGCCTCAATGCCGACCGCACCACTCCCCGCGCAGAGATCGGCGAATCTCGCGCCAACGATTCGCGGCTCAAGCACCGCAAAGAGTGACTCGCGCACTCGATCAGTCATCGGCCGGGTACCTGCTGGCGGAACTGCAATGCGTCGACCACGATGGTCGCCCGCAATGATTCGGAGCGTCGCCCCCTGTGCGCTCATACTGGCGCGCTCTCGGTTAGCGCCGCGCCTGTCGCTCGACCAATCGGCCAGCCGCGTGCATACGACTGAACGAGCAGCGCCGCCTCGCCCTCTGCCTCGCCGTGCTGATCAAGCAGTCGCTCAGCCTCCGTTCGGGCAACAAGGGCGAGGGCTCGATCCTCCGCGCGTGCCAGCGTTGCAATGCGCAACGGTGGGAGACCGCTCTGTGAGGTTCCGAGGACACTCCCCTCCCCGCGTAGCGCGATGTCTTGCTCTGCGAGCAGGAAGCCATCACGGGTTGACTCGATCGCCTGAAGCCGCGCAGCGGCTACCTCGTCATCACTGTCGCTCACCAAAATGCACCACCCCTTGTCGCCACCGCGGCCGACACGACCGCGCAGCTGATGCAGGGTCGCCAAGCCGAATCGCTCCGCTTCCAAAATCACCATGGTGCTGGCGGCTGGCACATCAACGCCCACCTCGATCACCGTGGTGCCGACGAGCACGTCGGTTTCGCCAGCAACAAAAGCCTGCATGGCAACGGTGCGTTCCGCGGCGCGCTGCTGCCCATGAACAACGCCGATACGACGATGCGGGAGGCGCTCGCGCAGCAGCTCCGCCTGGGCCTCAACGCCCGTTGCGCCACCCTCGTCGATATCGTCATCGAAGGCGGTCCCCTGCTCCGGTTCACCGCCTGCCTCGGCATCGGCAATGCGCGGGACGACCACAAAGGTCTGTCGGCCAGCCTCTGCCTCTTCATCGACGAAGGTCCAAACACGCTCCAGGTCGGCGCTGGTGCGGATCGCGGTGCGGATCGGCTGGCGCCCCGCGGGGAGCTCTCGTAGCTCCGACGAGGCGACGTCGGCGTAGAGAAGCTGCGCGATGGTGCGCGGAATCGGCGTCGCGGTCATGAGAAGCAGGTGTGGCTCGCGTGATGCCTTAGAGAGAAGCTTCGCCCGCTCCTCCACACCGAAGCGGTGCTGCTCGTCAACGATGACCAGGCCGAGTGAGGCGAACTGCGTTCCCTCGGCGAAAAGGGCGTGGGTGCCGATGACCAGTGCCGCGCGGCCACTGGCGGCCGCTGTACGCGCCGCTCGGCGTTCAGCAATGGGCGCTCCGCCCAACACCAGCGCCACCTCTATGCCGAGTGGGGCGAGGAGTCGTTTCGCCGTCGCGGCGTGCTGACGAGCCAGCAGTTCCGTTGGTGCTAAGAGGGCGCTCTGGTGCCCAGCGGCTGCCGTGGCCGCGGCGGCAACGAAGGCGACCGCGGTCTTGCCGGTGCCCACATCGCCCTGCAGGAGGCGCAGCATCGGCGACCCCGTCGCAAGGTCGGCAAGAATCTGGTCAATCGCACGCTGCTGATCACCCGTCCACGGGGTCTTGCTCTTTGATGAGGCACCGCCGAGTCCGCCCAAGATTGCCGATTCGATGGTGGTTCGCTCGCTCGCGGTCGGCGTGATGCTGAATGCGCCGCCACCCGCGCGACGACGACTGCGATGCACCAGTGCAATCTGCACCGCGAGAAGCTCATCGAAGGCGAGGCGGCGCAGGGCCGCATCGCGAAGGTCAAACTCCTCTGGCCAGTGCAGCGCCTCAATTGCCTGGGCGAGCGGCATGAGGCTGTTGCGTGCCTGCACTGCGGGCGGCAGCGGATCAACAAGGTCGGCGCCGAATTGGTCGAGCAGCGTCCGCACCGCCCGACGTAGGCTCAGCGCCGTTACGCCGCGAGTTAGTCGGTAAATGGGAACGATGCGACCGGCGCTGACCTGGTCTCCCCCACCAACCGGGCTGAATTCTGGCGCTTCCAGTTGTTTGGTCCACCCCATCCCCTTCACGCGCCCGGTGGCGACAATGGTCGTTCCAACCGTGAGTCGACGCTCAATGAACCGTCGTCCATACCAAATCGCATCGACCGCCCCTGAGTCGTCAACAAGGGTCGCGATCGTGCGCTGCACGCCACGACGCCAGGTCTTCTCGACGCGAAGATCGGTCACCCGCGCGGAGATCGTGGCGCTGGTCCCCCCAGCAAGTTCCGCGATTGGCGTGATCTCGCGACGATCCTCATAGCGACGTGGCAGATAGGTGAGTAGATCGGCAACGGTGGTGACACCCAGTTTTGCTAGGCCTCGCAGAAGGCTCGAGCCACCAGGGAGGGCGAGCCCTTTCAGTGGGAGTTCGCCCGGGTCGACGGTCACTCCAAACTCACGAGCACCCGTTCGATTGGCTGGCCGCCACGCTGTAGGTCAACCTCGGCCCCAGCAACGGCACCGCGCGCCGCGCTCACAAAATCGGCGGCCTGCTCGTCAGAGACGTCGGCGCCAACGTAGAGCGTGATCAACTCCGCTGACTGCCCGGCCAGCGCCGCGACAATTGACTCAACGTCGCTGCTCCCCGTTGCAATGATCCCGTCTACTGGGTCAAGCGCCATGATCTCGCCAGCCTTCACCGGCACACCACGCACAACGGCATCGCGCACCGCCTCCACGACGCGGAAGGTTCGTGCGGCAGCTCGAGCAGCCTCCATGCGCGGGACGAGCTCTTCAAGCGTGAGTGATGGATCCCATGAGAGGAGGGCGGCGATCCCTTCGGCGGCATTGCGTGTCGGGATGACCACAACATGTGCTGCTGAGAGGTCGGCTGCTTGGCGCGCCGCCAACACAATGTTGCTGTTGTTCGGAAGAACGACGACGAACTCCGTGCCGGCATGCGCGATGGCTGAGGCGATCTCCGCGGCAGAGGGATTCTCTGTCTGGCCACCGTGCACGATCTGCGACGCGCCCGCTGAACGCAAGATGTCGCCGAGTCCGGCGCCTGCGGCAACCGCAACAATCGAGGTGCCACGACCGAGTGACGCGGCTGCAGGGCGAGGAGAGGCGGCTAGTGGGCCGTCGGCCAACTGGTTGAATGCGGCGTGCCCAGTCGCCCGCTCGGCGCTCTGCTGGTCGAGATTCTCAATCGTGACCGCGCGCACTTCGCCCAAGCTGATCCCGTACGCCAACACCTCATCGGGTCGAAGGTTGTGCACGTGCACCTTGCAGGTTGTCTCATCACCGGCAACCAGCACGCTCTCCCCGATCGTCTCCAGGTGGGCGCGAATGACGGCAAGGTCTAGTGGTGTCGTTGGCGAGCTGAGGATGAAGACGGTCTCGTAGCCGAACTCTGTCGGGGCGGCATCAACCGGCGCAACTGGCGCTGCAGCGACAACGGGCTTGGACGACGGCGGTGCAGCGCTGCGGCGCTCCGCCTCGACAGTGCCGCGCGACGGCGCAACGGATGGAACATTGGCGATCCCCTCGAGAATCAGTTGCAAACCTGCGCCACCAGAGTCAACGACGCCCGCTTCGCGGAGGACAGCCAACAGGGTCGGCGTCTTCTCTACCGAGACGCGCGCAGTCGCGGCGATGCTCTCAAGGAATGGGCGCAGTTCGGAGGCTCCCTCCGACTCCTTCATCGCTGCAGCGGCTACCTCGCGCGCAACGGTAAGGATCGTCCCCTCTGTTGGCGTGGCAACCGCCGAATAGGCGTGCAGCACACCGAGCGAGAGAGATTGCGCGATCTCCGTTGCCCGGGCGCGCTGACGACCACGGACCGCCTGCGGCAACCCGCGCAGGATCTGCGAGAGGAGAACGCCTGAGTTGCCTCGCGCGCCCAGAAGCGCACCACGGGCCACCGCTGCGCTCACCTCGTCGATCGCGGTGACCCCGGTTGCCAGCGAGGCGTCGCCCTCAGCAATGGCGGCCTTCAAGGTTGCCAGCATGTTGGTCCCCGTGTCGCCATCGGGTACGGGGAAGACGTTGAGGGCATTGACCTCCTCGACGCGGCTCTCCAGGCGGTCGAGACCCGATCGGAGGGCGGCCATCAGCTCGACGCCGTCCCAGCTCTTGCGGCTCATCTCAGGGTGACCCCTGCGGCCACGCGGATCTCCTCAGTACGCATCATGCGGGCTCCCTCCCTTGGCCGAGCCTGGGCAAGGCATCGGACGTACCTGCTACGATACGGCACGAACGACGGGCGTGTCCCACTGGGAGCCCCACCACGTAAGGAGATTAGACATGGCTCGCTTCTGCACCCTTTGCGGCAAGGATTCGATCGCGGGTTTCAACCCACAGTCGGTCGGGATGAACCGCGTACGAGCCCACCGCCGCTTCCGCGCCAACCTGCAGCCAACCGTCATCGCCGTTGGAACGACTACGAAGCGCGTCCTGGTCTGCACCCGCTGCCGTCGCACGGCCAGCAAGGGCGCCTAAGTCGATCGCGACCCTAACGGGTCGCCGACTCCCGGATCGCTGCAACCTCCCCGCGCATTGCGCTGGAGCCCTGCGCCGAGAAGAGCGCGCTACCGACAACCAGTAGGTCTGCCCCGTTTCGCGTAGCGCCTCCCGCCGTTGTGGCGTTGATGCCGCCGTCCACATGGAGTGGCAAGGGGTGCCCATCTCGGTCACCAACAAGTGCTCGAATTGCGGTCATGCGCGCTGCCGCCTCGGGGCGATACGACTGCCCGCCGAATCCTGACTTCACGGTCATCACGAGCGCGAAGTCCAGCTGGTCGCGAAATGGAGCCAGCGACTCGATCGGCGTCTCCGGGTCAAGCGCGAGCCCCGCGCGACCGCCGCTGTCACGAATCGCGTCGAGCGTCGCGCGGTGCTGGTCTGGCGCCTCGACGTGGATCGCGACCGATTCGCAGCCCGCATCCACGTAGCGAGTCGCCCAGAGTCCTGGCGTGAGGATCATCAGGTG
>CAIJIA010000134.1 GCA_903820655.1 uncultured Chloroflexota bacterium | reverse complement strand
TGATTGCGGCACGGTGGCGTTCGAAATCAGTGTCATCAAGCTGCACATACGCCGTCGGCGCGCTCCACGGATTCTCCTCTTCGGCTAGCGGATCGCCACCAAGACGAACAATCTCCAGCGTTCGGATGAGGCGCCGGGCGCTGGCGGTAGCAACGGCGTCTGCCGCCGCTGGATTCCGTTCTCGGAGCTCCTTGTCGAGGGGTTCGCGGCCCACATTGGCGAACTGAAGCTCAAGCTGCGATCGAATCAGTGGATTGCTAGGACGAGCGCCACCCGAGAGGAAGCCCTTCAGTAGGCCACGCTGGTAGAGTCCGGTGCCACCCACGACAATGGCGATCCCCGCTCCCCCGCTTCCCTGAGCGTGAGCGGCGATGGCGGCCCGTGCAGCGTCGAGCCAGTCGTACAGGGTGAATGGATCACTCGCCTCGGCGATGTCAATGCAGGCGTGCGGACGTACGGCGCGAATGTCGACGCTGATCTTGTCGGTGCCAATGTCAAACCCGCGAAAAACCTGGCGTGAATCTGCCGAGACCACGATTGAGCTCACCCCTGCAACATCGAGGGCGTTCGCCAACGAAAGCGCAGCGGCGCTCTTCCCTACCGCGGTAGGACCACCGATCGCAAGGATCGGTAGGGTCGGCATGCTATCGGGCGTAATCAACCGCCCGTGTCTCTCGGATCACCGTCACGCGAATCTGACCCGGATAGGCAAGCTGCTCTTCGATGCGCTTGACCACCTCGTGGGCAATCGTACGTGCCTGTTCGTCGTTGACCTGATCAGGGCGAACCAGGATGCGTACCTCTCGGCCTGCCTGCACGGCGTACACCTTCTCGACGCCTTCGAATCCGAGTGCAATCTGCTGTAGGTCTTCGAGGCGGCGGAGATGGGCTTCGCCCTGGTCCCCACGTGCGCCAGGTCGTGCGGCACTGATCGCATCCGCAACCTGCACAATCGGAGCCTCACGCGCGGTGCACTCCACCTCTTGATGGTGCGCAGCGATCGCGTTGACGATCCCCTCTGGCATACCGTGTCGGCGTGCAAGATCAGCGCCAATCGCTGCGTGGGTGCCTTCGATCTCATGGTCGAGCGCCTTGCCAATGTCGTGAAGTAGTCCGCCAACCTTTGCAGCGCGAATGTCCATGCCGAGTTCACCGGCAACGGCTCCTGCAACTTGTGCAGTTTCGATCGAATGCAGCAAGACGTTTTGACCGAACGAAGTTCGCCACTGCAGGCGACCAAGGATGCGCAGCAGCTCGGTTGGAATGCCCGTCACGCCAACCTTTAGCGCGGCCGCTTCGCCGTTCTTCAGGGAGTCGGCATCCACTTCGCTCTGTGCCTTTGCCACGATCTCCTCGATGCGAATCGGGTGGATTCGACCGTCTTGCATCAGGCGCTCGAGAGCGACGCGCGCCACTTGACGACGAACTGGGTCGAACGACGAAAGCGTTACCTGGAGTGGTGTTTCGTCGATGAGCAGCTCCACGCCGGTCGCAGCTTCAAGCGCACGAATGTTGCGACCTTCACGACCGATCAGTCGGCCCTTCATCTCGTCGCTGGCAAGCTTGACGTGGGTGACGGAGTGCTCGGCGCTGTGGTCCGCTGCAACGCGCTGCATCGCGGTCAAGATCATGTCGCGCGCCCGATCGGCCGCATCCTCTTGCGCACGTCGCTCAAGGGTCGCCTGGAGGCGCTTCGTCTCGCGCTCAGCCTCTTCGGTAAAGCGCGAGAGGACCTCGGTCCGAGCGGCCTCTGGATCAAGGCCGGCAACCTCTGCAAGGCGTGTGTTGACGTTTGCTCGAGCGACATCGAGCGCTATGGATTCGTCCACCAGGGCGCGCTCGCGCTCTGTGATGGTTACTTCCCGGCCGGCGTAGAACGCTTCGCGCTCACCCAACGTAACTTCCAGGAGTCGGAGCCGCTCAGCCTCAGCAGCAGCCGCCGCACGATCAGCCTGCTGGGCCAGTTCTGCCTCCGCTCGTAGGCGGGCGATCTCGCCTTTGGCGCCAATTACCAACGTGCTCTGCTGCTGGCGTGCCTCTTCGAGGATGGCGGCAGCTTTTCGGTTTGCAGCACGGATGGCGGCGGCGGCGATCACGCTTCGTAGCGCGAGTCCGGCTCCTACGCCGAATAGAGCAAACAACACGGGGGCGATCCCGTTTAGATCAGTCATGACGCTCTCCTGCCAGGCTGGCCCCGCGGCCTGGCTCGCGGTAAATAGGTCAAATGCCCAGCCAAAGGCTGGAGA